>NZ_JBHXSC010000022.1:0-94980 GCF_042716505.1 Streptomyces sp. NPDC058674 | reverse complement strand
TGCCGATGGCGCGTCGGCGGGTTGTCCGTCGCGCCACCGGAAGGGGTGAAGAGTCGTAACTTTCCCGTACGGTTCGCGTTCGAGCGCGCTATTGCCGTGTCCGGGAGGGCGGACCTGCTCCGGTCACCGCACTCGTGCCGTGACCGGATATGGCGCCGGCGGCGGCCGCCCCGGGCACGGACCTGCCGGCGGGTAGCGCGGCGCGTCCACGCGGAGCGCCGCCCACCACCGGGGGCCTTTTCGTCAATTGCCGGGAAAAACCCACGGATTGGGCTTGCACGGGATGCCGTCGATGTCGAGGGACTTCGTCTGCTGCTGCATGATCGGGGCGAGCGCTCCCGCCGTGCGGCAGCTCACGTGCCCGTGGCCGAGCCGGTGCCCGACCTCGTGGTTGATCAGCATCTGGCGGTACGCGAGCATCTGGTCCGGGCCGTAGGTGACCGAGCCCTGCGCCCAGCGGAACGCGTTGATCATCACCCGGTCGGTGGCGGCGGAGTCGCAGGAGACGTTGTCCACGGTGGTGTCCAGCCCGGACTTGGCGCACCAGACCCCGGTGGTCCCGGGACTGGCGAGGGTGATCACGAAGTCCGCCTCGCCGCCCGGCACCCGCTCGAAGGTCCTGGCGCCCCCGTGGCCCCAGCTGCGCGGGTCGTTCAGGGTGCGGTGGACGGCCTCGGCGAACAGCTGGGCGTCCATGCCGAGGCCCTGCTCGACGTCGACGCGGTAGCGCACGAGCTTCCCCCTGCCCGGCGCCTTGGCGATGCCGGGCACCGTGTCGAAGGTCCCGGGCCCGGCCAGCTTCTCCTCGATCGGCAGCCGCTCGGCCATCTTCTGCTCGTACGTCAGCTCGGGCGCGGCCACGGGCACCTCGGGCCGCGCGGGTCCCTGCGGCGCCATCCGGTCCTCGGAGCGGGAGCCGGCGGCGTGGCTGTCGGAAGCGCGGCTGGGGCTGCCCCCGGGGGCGGCGAGCGCGCCGGGTCCGGCGGCGTCGTCGTCCGAGGCCACCTGGCCGGCGACCACGACGGCCAGGACGGTGGTGACGGCCACGGCGGCCAGTCCGGTGTACGTACGGAGCCTGCGGCCGCGTCCGGAGCCGGGCGGCGCGGCGGCCTCCTCGATCTCCGCCGCCTCCGCCGGCCGGGGGGGCTCGACGGGCAGGCGCGGCCCGGGGACGCGGGGGCGCGCGCCGGTGGAGGTGGACGTGAACGCCGCGGCGGTGAAGGGGTCGGGCTCCGCCCGGCGCGGGGCGGGCGGCGGGTCCAGGGTGATCCGCGGGAAGCCGACCGCGGGGGTGCCGAAGGCCGGGGTGTCGCCGTCCAGGACCGCGGAGCGCGCCTGGACCGGTACCGGTACCGGGGCCGGCGGCGCGGCCGAGGGGCGCGGTCCCGCGGACCGGGCCCGCGGGACGCCCTGCCAGTCGCCGTACACGGCTCCGGCGGCGGCCCCGGTGCCCCGGGCGGCGCCGGGCTCGTGCTGCTCGGGGTGGCCGCCCGAACGCGCACCCGGCAGGGGCCGGTCGTGCGGGGCGTACCCCTGGTGGGTCACGGTGGGCTCGGGCCACCGGGCGTAGGGCCGGTCGGGGCCCCGGCCGTACGGCGGGAAGGGGAGCTCCGGAAAGTCCGGAGCGGGTGCCGGGGCGGGTGACTGACCAGATGCCGGAGCGGGCTCCGGGCCCGGCTCCCCCCGGGCAGGGGCAGGGGCCTTGCGACTATGTCGTCCCACGGTCCTCAGCCTCTGCCGTCTTCGGTGTCCCGGTCGGTGTCGCCCGCGGCCGCTCGCACGTCGCGCAGCAACTCCCCGAAAGCGGCGGCCACCACCTCCGGGTACTCCATCATCGCCACGTGCCCTGCCTCGGGCAGGCACAGCAGCCGCGAACCCCGGTAGGCCGCGGCCGCCCTGTGCGCCATACGGTACGAGACCAGTCGGTCCCGGCCGCCGTAGATCAGCAGCGTCGGCGCGAGGACCCGCTGGGCCTGGCGCCACAGCCCGTGCTGCCCGCCGAGGGTATAGGCGTCGACGATGCCGCGCGAGGAGCGGGTCATCGCGTCCCAGAAGTACGGCAGCGCCATCCGGCGCTCCATCTCCTCCACGGCGGCCCGGAAGCCCTCCGCCGTCACCCGGGAGGGGTCCCCGTAACAGAGGTCCGTCACCCCCCGGGTGCGCTGCTCGGCCGTCAGACCCCGCGTCAGACGGCCGAAGAACCCGGCCATTCCCGGTACGGCGAGCAGCGCCGTCGGCACCGCGTACCGCTGCACCCGCAGTTCGGGCAGGGCGGGCGAGACCAGCGTCAGCGTGCGGACGAGGTCGGGCCGCACGGCCGCGACCCGCGTGGAGACGGCGCCGCCGAGGGAGTTCCCGAAGAGGTGGACCGGTCCGCGCCCTGCGGCGTCGAGGTGGCGGATGACCACGCGGGCGTGGGCGGTGACGGAGTAGTTCCGGTCGGCGGGTGGCGGGGACCAGCCGAAGCCGGGCAGGTCGAGGGCCTCGCCGTCGACGGTGTCGGCCAGCCGCTCCATGAGCGCCGACCAGTTCTGCGAGGAGCCGCCCAGCCCGTGCACGAACAGCGCGGGCGGCAGATCGGTCCGGACGGGCGGCCGGACCCGTACGGCCAGTTCCAGGCCGGGCAGCACGGCGGTGCGCAGCTGCTCTCCGTCGGCCACCCGGACGGCGCCCGCCGGGGAGGACGGCTCGGTGGAGGACCGCACACCCGGCAGCTCGGTCGAAGACATGCGGCCAATGTTACGAGACGATCACGCCGGTCCTCCTGTGTTCGCGGTCACAGGGGGAAGTGGAATCCGCGTAGCGGGGTATCAGCGATCCTCCTAGGCTCGTAGATGAAGAAGGAAAGCGAGGGGAGCGCCATGACTGTCGACCCTGCGGAACCGGACACCTTCCGGGACCAGGTCCCCGGCTCCATCGACGCCGAGGCGCCCGAGGCGGACGTCGCGGAGCAGCTGGCCGAGCTGGTTCCGGAGGACGACGTCCCCGTCACCGGGACGGCGGCGGGCGAGGCCGCGGACGGTGATGCCGCCGAGCAGGCCCGGACGGTGCCCCTGGACGAGGACGACTACCGCTGACCAGCGCGTCCGGGCGGTCCGTACCGCGAGAAAAGTCGGCTTGAACCCTCCAGATTGGATTACCGAAAAGTACGATGGCGGCGCGGCGCAGAGCGCACTGTGTTCTTAGAGAAAGTGGGAGGCGGCGTGAGCGCCATCGAGCAGACCGAAGCAGCGCGTCCGCGGGGCACCCGACTGCCGCGGCGGGCCCGGCGCAACCAGCTGCTGGGCGCGGCCCAGGAGGTCTTCGTCGCGCAGGGCTACCACGCGGCGGCGATGGACGACATCGCCGAGCGCGCCGGGGTGAGCAAGCCGGTGCTGTACCAGCACTTCCCCGGCAAGCTCGACCTCTACCTCGCGCTGCTCGACCAGCACTGCGAGTCCCTGCTGCTGGCCGTGCGCACGGCGCTCGCGTCGACGACGGACAACAAGCTGCGCGTGGCCGCCACGATGGACGCCTACTTCGCGTACGTGCAGGACGAGGGCGGCGCCTTCCGGCTGGTCTTCGAGTCCGACCTGACGAACGAGCCGGCGGTGCGCGAGCGCGTCGACCGGGTTTCGCTCCAGTGCGCCGAGGCCATCTCCGACGTCATCGCGGAGGACACCGGGCTGTCGAAGGACGAGTCGATGCTGCTGGCCGTGGGGCTGGGCGGGGTGTCGCAGGTGGTGGCCCGCTACTGGCTGTCCAGCGAGAGCCCGGTCGCCCGGGACACGGCGGTCGGCCTGCTGACCTCGCTGGCCTGGCGCGGCATCGCCGGCTTCCCGCTGCACGGCGCGGAGCACGGCGCGGAGGACTGACCGGGTCCGGCGCTGTTCGCTGCCAGCGTGTCCGCCGCGCGCGATGCGCGTCGCCTCACCGCTAATGTGGACCGCGTACGGCGCGGCTGATCGCGCGAACGGACCGTCGGAGGGACAAAGCCGTGGAGGTCAAGATCGGCGTGCAGCACGCACCCCGGGAGATCGTGCTGGAGAGCGACCTGAGCGCCGAGGAGCTGGAGGGCATCGTCGCAGCCGCCCTGTCGGGCACGGCGCCGCTGCTCAGCCTCACCGACGTCAAGGGCCGCAAGGTCCTGGTGCCGTCCGACCGCCTGTCCTACGTGGACCTGGGCGAGCCGAGCACCCGCAAGGTCGGTTTCGGCGCGCTCTGACGCGGCGGCCCGCACGGGCGAGAACTGGGCGAAACGGCCCGGTGGTTGACGCCACCGGGCCGTTTCTCTTTGTTCCGCTTCGGGTAGGACGCCTGTGACCCGATTTGCCGTGACGTATGGGAGGGACCTCATGCCGCTGCTGGAAGCACTCGGCTCTGCTCTGCTGGGACTGGCCCTGTCCGGAGCGGCGGTGCGAGTGCTCGCGAAGCGGCTGCCCTCCCCGAGACTGGTGCTGGTCAGCGGGGTGCTGGGGGCGCTCTTCGGGGCGTATCTGACGCATTTCGCGCTCGGCCCCGAGCACATCACCCTGACCGCGGCCCTCGTCGGCGCCGGGCTGGTGTCGGCGGTGGTCCTGTCGCTGCTGCTCCGGCCGGACCCCGGCTCCCGGCGGCGCCCGCCGCGGGCTCCGTTTTCGCTCCCGTCCCGGGGCTGACCCGTGACGCACAGACGCCGGCCCCGGCGCGGAGATTCCCGCGCCGGGGCCGGCGTGTGCGCGTGTCTTCGCTAGGCGGCGAGGCCGAGGGCGGCCATGCGCTTGGTGTGGGCCTTGGTGATCCGGGTGAACATCTCGCCGACGGCCGCCAGGTCGAAACCGGCCGCCATCCCGTCGACACCGCCGACCAGCATGGTGGAGAGCGCGTCGCGCTCGGCGACCACGCGCTGGGCCTGCGAGAGCGCCTCCCCCATCAACCGCCGGGCCCACAGGGCGAGCCGGCCGCCGCAGCGCGGGTCGGCCTCGATCGCGGCCCGCACCTTCTCGACGGCGAAGCCGCCGTGGCCCGTGTCGTGGAGCACGCCGACGACCAGGGCGCGGGTGTCCGTGTCCAGGTGCGTGGCGACCTCGCGGTAGAAGTCGCTGGCGATCGAGTCGCCGACGTACGCCTTGACCAGGCCCTCCAGCCAGTCCGACGGCGCGGTCTGGCGGTGGAAGTCGTCGACGCCCTTGGCGAAGGGCTGCATGGCGGCGGTGGGGTCGACGTCGATCGCGGCGAGCCGGTCGCGCAGCCGCTCGAAGTGGTGGAACTCGGCGGAGGCCATGGCGGCGAGCTCGGCCTTGTCATCGAGGGTGGGCGCGAGCTTCGCGTCCTCGGCGAGGCGCTCGAAGGCCGCGAGTTCTCCGTACGCGAGCGCGCCGAGCAGGTCCACGACGGCGGCGCGGTACTGCGGCGAGGCAGATGCGGTCGCCCAGTCCTGGGCGGCGATGCCCACGGCTTCCGAGGAGGCGCTGTCGTCGGCGGGCGAGGCGTTTTCTACGGTCGACATGCTCCGCACAATAGCCCGCCGAAAGGCACCTCAACTCACCCCATCCGGTCGCCGTCCGTCCATGCAAACGCACCGACCCGGTGAATTCACCCGACACGGCTGCGCGATTCCGGGGTACAGTGGTAAAGCGCCTGCCGGATACTCGGCGGGCCATCCGAATGAGGATGCCCGGTCGGTGGCCCGATCGGCTCCAACCGACCCGCCCTCGGCGTGGTGCGTGCGCTCGTGCGCAGCCGCCGCACGAGGGGCCCCCTCAGCGGCACAAGCGCTTGAGCGAAGGCCAGTGGTCCCGCGCAGCTTTGTACGTACGTCGCAGTACTGCAAGCCCGGCACGGTACGACCCCCCTCGCCGCCTCGCGCCGCGTCTCACAGAAGAGGCAGCACCCTGACTACGTTCCGTGACCTCGGGATTCTCCCCGAGACCGCCGAAGCCCTCGAGGCCGTCGGCATCGTGTCCCCCTTCCCGATCCAGGAGATGACCCTCCCCGTCGCCCTCTCCGGCACGGACGTCATCGGCCAGGCCAAGACCGGCACCGGCAAGACGCTCGGTTTCGGCCTTCCCCTGCTGGAGCGGGTCACCGTCCCCGCGGACGTCGAGGCGGGCCGCGCCCGTCCCGACCAGCTGACGGACGCCCCGCAGGCCCTCGTGGTGGTTCCGACCCGCGAGCTCTGCACCCAGGTCACCAACGACCTGCTGACCGCGGGCAAGGTCCGCAACGTCCGCGTCCTGGCCATATACGGCGGCCGCGCGTACGAGCCCCAGGTCGAGGCGCTCAAGAAGGGCGTCGACATCATCGTCGGCACCCCGGGCCGCCTGCTCGACCTGGCCGGCCAGAAGAAGCTCGACCTCTCGCACGTCCGGGCCCTGGTCCTGGACGAGGCCGACGAGATGCTCGACCTGGGCTTCCTGCCCGACGTCGAGCGGATCATGAGCTACCTGCCGCCGAAGCGCCAGACCATGCTGTTCTCGGCGACCATGCCGGGCGCGGTCATCGGCCTGGCCCGCCGGTACATGACGCAGCCCACGCACATCCGCGCCTCCTCGGAGGACGGCGAGGGCGCCACCGTCGCCAACACCGCGCAGCACGTCTTCCGCGCGCACAACATGGACAAGCCGGAGCTCGTCTCCCGCATCCTGCAGGCCGAGGGCCGCGGGCTGGCCATGATCTTCTGCCGTACCAAGCGCACGGCGGCCGACATCGCCGAGCAGCTGGAGAAGCGCGGCTTCGCCTCGGGCGCCGTCCACGGCGACCTTGGCCAGGGTGCGCGCGAGCAGGCGCTGCGCGCGTTCCGCAACGGCAAGGTCGACGTGCTGGTGTGCACCGACGTCGCCGCGCGCGGCATCGACGTCGAGGGCGTCACCCACGTCATCAACTACCAGACGCCGGAGGACGAGAAGACCTTCCTGCACCGTGTGGGCCGCACCGGCCGCGCGGGCAAGAAGGGCATCGCCGTCACCCTGGTCGACTGGGACGACATCCCGCGCTGGCAGCTGATCAACAAGGCGCTGGGGCTGGACTTCCACGACCCGGTCGAGACGTACTCCACGTCCGCGCACCTGTACGAAGAGATGAACATCCCGGCCGGCACCAAGGGCACCCTGCCGCGCTCCGAGCGCACGCGGGCGGGCCTGAAGGCGGAGGACGTCGAGGACCTGGGCGAGACCGGCGGCCGCGGTGGCCGTGGCGGCCGCTCCGCGCCGGCCGCCGCCGCGGTGGTCGAGGAGCGTCCGGAGCGCACCCGTACCCCGCGTCAGCGCCGCCGCACCCGGAACGGGTCCGAGCTCGGCGCCGAGGCCGCGGCCGTGGCCGCGCCGGTGACCCCGGTCGAGGCCCCCGAGGCCCCTGCCGGCGACGAGCCGCGCCGGCCGCGCCGCCGCCGCACCCGTGCGTCGGTTCCGGCCGCGGCGGCTCCGGCCGTAGAGGCCGCTCCGACCGGGGCTCCGGTCGCCGTGGCCGAGGCCCCGGCGGTCGTCGCCCCCGCCGTCGCCGAGGTGCCCGCCGCGGTCGTGTCGGAGGACGCCCCGGTCAAGCCGAGGCGCACCCGGACCCGCAAGGCCGTCGCCGCGGTGGCCGAGGCCGCTGTGGTCGAGGCCCCCGTCGTCGAGGCCCCCGTGGCCGAAGCTCCCGTCGTCGAGGCCCCCGTGGCCGAGGTCGCGCAGGAGGCTCCGGTCAAGCCGAGGCGCACCCCGACCCGCAAGCCCGTCGGCGCGGTCACCGCGTCCGCCCCGGTTGCCCCGGTCGAGGAGGCCCCGGAGAAGCCCCGCCGGGCCCGCGTCCGCAAGGTCCCCGCGGCCGCCCCGGAGCCGGACTTCCAGATGGCCCCGCTCGTGGAGCCGCCGATGAAGACCCGTCGCACCACCCGGCCCCGCAAGGCCGCCGAGGCGGCTCCGGCCGCCGCCGCGGCCCAGGACGCCGCCAAGCCGAAGCGCACCCGTACGCGCAAGGCCGCCGCGGAAGCCCCCGAGGCGTAGTCCCGCTGCCCGCCCGATGGCCCCGGCCCCCTTTCGAGGGGGCCGGGGCCATCGGCGCACCCGGCCCGTGCGGCGGCGTACGGGCCGGTAGCCTCGGGCCATGAGCAAGCCGCCGCGCCTCACCCTCCCGCCCGCAGCCCGCGCGTACCGCCTGGCCACCGACCGCGGCGCCTTCGCCGTACACGAGGCCGGTGCGCCGGTCCGCGGCGTCGCGCTGCTGGTCCCGGGCTTCACGGGCAGCAAGGAGGACTTCGTCGCCCTGCTGGAGCCGCTGGCCGCGGCCGGGTACCGGGTGGTCGCAGTCGACGGGCGCGGGCAGTACGAGAGCCCGGGGCCGCGCGACGAGGACGCCTACGCCCTGGAGGAGCTGGCCCGGGACCTGCTGGCCCAGGCCCGCGCGCTGGACGCCGGCCCGGTGCACGTGGTCGGCCACTCGCTCGGCGGGCTGGTCTCGCGCGCCGCCGTCCTGCGCGACCCCGCTCCCTTCGCCTCGCTGACGCTGATGAGCAGCGGTCCGGCCGCGATCGACGAGCTCCAGCGGGGGCGGACGAAGCTGCTGGTGGCGGCGTTGGAGTCGCTGCGCGAGGACATGCCCGCGGTGTGGGCGGCGATGCGCGCCCACGATCCCGAGGACGCCGTGCCGGACGCGCCGGAGCTGACGGCGTTCCTGCGGGAGCGGTGGCTGGCGACGGTCCCCGAGCAGCTGATCGCGACGGGCCGCGCGCTGGTGTCGGAGCCCGACCGGGTGGCGGAGCTGGCCGCGGTGCCGCTGCCGAAGCTGGTCCTGTCGGGTGCGGTCGACTACGCCTGGCCGGTGCCGCTGCTGGCGGACATGGCCCGGCGGCTGGGGGTGGAGCACGTCGTCGTGGAGGGTGCCGAGCACTCCCCCAACGCCGAGAATCCGCAGGTCACCGCGGGTGCGCTCGCTTCGTTCTGGGACTCCTGCACCGTTAATGCTTAGCGAGTGAAAAAATTTCGTTAGCGTAGGGAATGTTTGCCCCTTACACTTCGTTGATACCTCTGCAAGGAGAAACACTGACGAAGGGAGAAGCCCCATGCGCTTCGAGATTCTGCGCCTGGACGATGTCGACGGAACCGCCGTGGACAGCACCGTCGTGGACGTGGCCTCCGTCAACCGGATCGTGCAGCAGGCCGCCGCTGTCGGCCAGCGCATTCTGATCCGACCGGCCGCCGCGGCGTCCTGCTGACGCAGGCAGGCACCGCCCACACGTCTGCGCCCCCGCACCGCATCACGGTCCGGGGGCGTTCGCATGCGCGGACGTGCGGCGTCCGGGCTCAGGCGCCGCGCACGACCTGGAGCACGCCGTTGATGATCTGCTGGACGGCGATCGCGGACAGCATCATGCCGGCGAGCCGCGTCACGAGGACCACGCCGCCGTCCTTGATGACCCGGATGATCACCAGCGAGTAGCGCATGGTGATCCACAGCACCAGGTGCATCACGACGATCGCGCACCAGACGGAGACCTGGCCGGTGACCCCGTCGGCCTTCTGCACGGCCAGGATGACGGACACGATCGCTCCGGGCCCCGCGAGCAGCGGCATGCCGAGCGGGACGAGGGCGACGTTGACGTCCTTGGTCTGCTTCGGCTCGTCGGTCTTCCCGGTGAGCAGGTCCAGCGCGATCAGCAGGAGCAGCAGGCCGCCGGCGATCATCAGCGCGGGCACGGAGACGTGCAGGTAGTCCAGGATCTGCTGGCCGCAGAGGCCGAAGACCGCGATGACGCCGAAGGCCACGCAGACGGCCTGCCAGGCCATCCGGCGCTGCACCTTCGCGGGGCGGCCGGAGGTCAGGGCCAGGAAGATCGGCGTGATCCCCGGCGGGTCCATGATCACAAAAAGGGTGAGAAAGAGGGAGCCGAAGACGGCGAAGTCAAACACAGTGATGCCTTGCAGGAGAGAGGGGTGTGGCGAGGAGGGATGCTGCGACGCGTGGAGCGGGGCGCGGGGGGCCCGGTGCTACCTGACGCGTCCGCCGGCGCCGGGCACGGGGAAGGCGCCGGTCGCCCGGCGCGTGATCTCGCCGTAGATCTCGGGGTCGGTCGTGTACTCCCCGAGGCGGCAGGTCTTGCGGCTGCCGTGGTAGTCGCTGGACCCGGTCGTGAGCAGACCGAGCTCCGCCGCCAGGCCGCGCAGGCGCGCGCGGGTCGCCGTGTCGTGGTCCATGTGGTCGACCTCGATGCCGTCCAGGCCCGCGGCCGCCAGCTCGGCGACGGCGGACTCGGGCACGCACCGGCCGCGCTTGACGGCGGCCGGGTGCGCGAAGACGGTGACGCCGCCGGCGGCCTTGACCAGCCGTATCGCGTCGAAGGGGTCGAGCTCGTGCTTGCCGGCGTAGGCCCGGCCGCCGTCGGCGAGCCAGTCGGGCGTGAACGCGTCCGAGACGGTCGCCACGACGCCCAGCTCCACCAGCGCGCTCGCCAGGTGCGGGCGCCCGACGGAGCCCCCGCCGGCGATCCGGGCGACCTGCTCCCAGGTGACGTCGACGCCCAGCGCCCGGAGCTTGCCGACCATGGCCTGCGCGCGCGGGGTGCGGTCGTCCCGGACGAGCTCGCGCTCGCGGGAGAGCTCGGGCTCCTCCGGGTCGAAGAGGTAGGCGAGCAGGTGCATCCCGATGCCGTCGAGGCGGCAGGACAGCTCGGCCCCGGTCACCAGGGTCAGCCCGGCCGGGACGGCCGCGAGGGCCTCGGCGTAGCCGCCCACGGTGTCGTGGTCGGTCAGGGCCACCACGTCCAGCCCGGCGTCCGCGGCGTTGCGCATCAGCTCGGCGGGGGTGTCCGTACCGTCGGAGGCCGTGGAGTGGGCGTGCAGGTCGATGCGCACAGCCGGGCTCCAGGGGTCGTACGGACACGGGGACAGTCCAGGATAACCGCGTCCGAGGCGCCCCACGGCCCCCTCGGACCCCTCCGGTCAACGCCTCCGGTCACAGCACTAGGCCGGACCGAGGACGCGCGGGCTCAGGGCCCCGCAGGGCAGCAGTTCCACTTCGGCGCCGGCGTCCCGGAGGTCGGTGAGGACCAGCTCGTCGTACATCAGCAGGCCGGACTGCTCCGGCCAGACGACCGCCCAGAGCCACAGTCCGCGCGCCTCGCCCGCGAAGACGGCCCGGTCGTCGGGGGCGCCCTTCACGTGCCACAGCGGGGTGGGGCGGCCCGCGGCGACGACCTTGGTGTGCGGGGGCGCCGAGACGTCGATGTGCGCGCCCGGGTCGGGGCCGTCGATGCCCGCGTACCGTGCGCCGAGGCCCACCCCGAGCTCCTCCGCGACGAGCATCAGCTCCCCGATGCCGCCCAGCGGTCCGGGGCCCGAGCAGGCCACCGCCGTCGCCCGGCCCCCGCTGCGGTCGTCGCCCGCGGACGCGACCCCGGTGAACAGCCAGCCCACCGGCAGCGGCCACGGCATCCACACGGGCACCCGCGCCCGGTGCACCACCACGCCCAGGCCCTCGACGCTGGGCGGGATCACGGGTTGCAGGGGGTGCACGGTGCCGTGCACGGCGCACTGCCAGGAGTCGGAGAAGAGTCCGGGCGCCCTGACCCGGCCACCGCACTTCGGGCAACTCGGTTCGCCCCTCATACGAAGCCACGCTCCTCCCCGCCCGGCGCGCCGTCAAGACGCGATCACCCGTCCGGGCGCCCGGCGGCCGTCTCAGTCCAGTGCGACCGCCGTACGCAGAGGGTCCCGCAGATCCGTGCCGCGCGCGAGCCATCGCTCTTGGAGCGCCGCCGCCCCGTGGACCCGCTTCCAGGCGGCCTCGTTCGCGGTCATCGGCAGGAGCGGCAGGAAGTGCACCGGGTCCATCGGTTCGTCCAGCTCCAGGTCCTCGACCAGACCGCCCGGCTCGGCGACCAGGACGGAGGTGAACGGCGCCCCGTCCCACAGCGGTTCGCCCACGTCCAGCGAGGCGCCGGGGGCCACGACCAGCCCCTCCACCTGCGGGGAGGCGCCCAGCACGGCGAGCGGCCGCAGCAGCCCGTCGGTCGGCGCGAGGCCCGCCCGTACGGTCAGCAGCAGCTCGGCGCGCGGCCCCCGGAGGGGGTCGGCGACCACGGCGGTCGGGTCGGTCATCGGGTGCGCGGACATCCCGAGGGTCGCGTACCGCACGAGGTCGCCCTCGGCGAAGCGGAGTACCTCGATGCGGTCGGTGCCCAGGAAGGTGACGGCGGCGCGTGCGTCGGGCTCCCCGAACGCGGTGCGCAGACGGGCTTCGACGAGGGCCGGGATTTCTGCCATGGAATGAGCATAGAACTCGTATCAGCCGGGTAAAGGGCGACCCTTGACCATCCGTCGGCTGATAGTGTTGACAGCTGGTCGGGGCCGCACGCAGAAGCGGTGTTTCGGTGCCCCGGCGACAGGACGTCCCCCACGGGGGACCGGCCGGAGGAGGTGGGGCTGCAATGGATCGAAGTCGATCGTGCAGTACCAATCGCTCTTCCGCTTCTGTGACGGGCGCCCCCCGCCCCCTGTGATCTTCTGATCAGTAGAAGAGCGACGGCAGAACTTTGTCCTCCCGTCCTGTTCCCTTCCCCCGCCGGAGCCTGCCCGCTCGCGGTCGCGGAGGGCCTCCCACCCGTACGGTCCGCAGCCGTGCGCGCGAAGGAGCCTGCCATGTCGATGCTGCCCTACCTGCGTGCGGCCGTCCGTCCGTCGCTGCGCAAGAACGCCCCGGCCCAGTCGGGCTACGACCCCACCCGCGACCCCTCGGCGAGCAGCGCGGTGGTCGACTGCGCCGTGTACCGCGGGGGCCGCAGGGTGCCGCAGCCCGCGCGCCTGACGCCCCGTGAGGCGATCCGCCGGGTCCGCGAGGACGGCGGCTTCGCCTGGATCGGGCTGCACGAGCCGACCGAAGCCGAGTTCGCGGGGATCGCCGCGACCTTCGGCCTGCACCCGCTGGCCGTGGAGGACGCGGTGCACGCGCACCAGCGGCCGAAGCTGGAGCGGTACGACGACACCCTCTTCACCGTGTTCAAGACGATCCACTACGTCGACCACGCGCAACTGACCTCCACCAGCGAGGTCGTGGAGACCGGCGAGGTGATGTGCTTCACCGGCCCCGACTTCGTCATCACCGTCCGGCACGGAGGCCAGGGCTCCCTCAAGGGGCTGCGCCACCGCCTCCAGGGCGACCCGGACCTCCTCTCCAAGGGCCCGTCCTCGGTGCTGCACTCCATCGCGGACCACGTCGTCGACGGGTACGTCGCGGTCGCGGCAGCCGTGCAGGACGACATCGACGAGGTGGAGAGCGAGGTCTTCGCCGCCCCCGCCAAGGGCGCCGCCCGAGGCGGTGACGCGGGGCGCATCTACCAGCTCAAGCGGGAGGTGCTGGAGTTCAAGCGGGCGGTCTCGCCGCTGCTGCGGCCGATGGAGCTGCTGAGCGAGCGCCCGATGCGGCTGGTCGACCCCGACATCCAGAAGTACTTCCGGGACGTCGCCGACCACCTGGCGCGGGTGCACGAGCAGGTCGTGGGCTTCGACGAGCTGCTGAACTCGATCCTCCAGGCCAATCTGGCGCAGGCGACGGTCGCCCAGAACGAGGACATGCGCAAGATCACCTCCTGGGCGGCGATCATCGCGGTGCCCACGATGATCTGCGGGGTGTACGGGATGAACTTCGAGCACATGCCCGAGCTCCAGTGGAAGTACGGCTATCCGATGGTGATGGCCTCGATCGTCGGGATCTGCTTCACCATCCACCGGGCGCTGCGCCGCCACGGCTGGCTCTGAGCGCCGCGGGTCACAGCACTAGGGTGGTCCGCATGACTCTCAGCGCGCTCGACCTGGCCCTCGTCGAGGAGGCCACCAAGAAGTCCGGTCTCATCTGGGTGCGCGGCGCCGGGGCGGACCGCCCCCTGTGGCACGCCTGGGTGGCCGGCGCGGCGCACGTGCTGGGCGACGGCCCCGGGGAGCAGCCCTTCCCGGGGTTGGCGGACGGCGCCCCCGCGGAGGTGACCGTACGCAGCAAGGACAAGGGCGGGCGGCTGGTGGCCTGGACGGCGACGGTGCGCGAGATTCCGCCCCGCGGCGAGGAGTGGGCCGCCGCGGTCGCCGAGCTCCAGGGCAAGCGGCTGAACGCACCCGACGCGCAGGAGATGACCGAGCGGTGGGCGCGGGAGTGCCGACTGCTGCGGCTGGAGCCGGAGTCGGTCCGCGCCGCGCTGCCGGAGGGCTCGCTCGCCGCGGCGCCGGCGGGCTCCCCCGCGACGACGCGCGGGCCCGTCCCGGCGGCCCTGCCGAAGCTGCTGCTGAAGCGGAAGAGGGCGGCCCGCCGGGCGTAGTGCCCGGGGGTTCCCGGGCCCGACTCAGGGGGTGGAGGGGTCGGAGCCCTTGCCGGAGCCGGAGCCGGTGCCGCTGCCGGAGCCCGCGCTCCTGGACGGGGCCGGTGCGCCGCCGGCGCCGCCCTGGTCCTTGGTGGTCGGCAGCTGGGCCCCGTAGTCCACGGTCTGGTCCTCGGCCGGCGGGGCGAGCGGGAACGCCTGGCCCCACTCGGCGAGCTCCACCCGGCCCGCACCGCCCGCACGCTCCATCACCAGCGGGTACGGGGTGCCCTCCAGGGACACCGAGAGCTTGCCGCCCCTGCCCTGGTCCGCCGTGACCTGGACGACCCGGGTGTGGCCGACCTTGGTGTAGGCGCCCTTGGCCAGCTTGCCGTCCAGGCCCAGCAGCCCGTCCAGCAGGACGTCCATGTCGGTGAAACCGCGGAACTGCTTGTACGCCGGGTCGTTCTCGGGCACCTTCACGTACTTGTCGCCGAGCTTGCCGGCCGAGTCGGACTGGCCCCAGAAGGAGGCGCTCGCCTTCAGGTACAACTGCTCGCCCACGCGCAGCAGCTGGAAGGTGTCGTCGTGCGACTTCACCTCGCCGGAACCGCCGTCGGACTTCAGCCGCATGTCGAGGGTGAAGGTCTTGCCGCCGCTGACCAGAGTGCCGGACAGGTGCACCGACTCCGCCTCGGTCGCGGCCGCCTTCGCCTTGGCCTCGATCTTCTCCGCGGAGAGCTTGCCGACGCCGTTCGTGCCCTCGTCCGGGTCCTCCCCGCAGCCCGTACCGGTGACGGCGAGACCCGCGCACAGCGCACCGATGAGGGCCGCCCGGCGCAGTCGCGCGGCGGGGAAGTAGGCGGTCACGGGCGAGTGCCTCTCGTCGGTCGTCAGCGGCCAGCAGGCAGCGTACCCGCCCCGGTCTCACGGCCGCCGACCCCCCGGGGTCCCCGGCCGGACCGCCCCACCAGGACGCTTTCCCGGGGCACGGGCTAGCCTGAGGGGCGGCAGGACTGTTGGTGGACGCACTAGGAGGCGCTCGGATGGCTGCAGGCGCCCCGCGGATCTTCGTCTCGCATCTGTCGGGTGTGCCCGTCTTCGACCCCAACGGCGACCAGGTCGGCCGGGTGCGCGACCTCGTGGCGATGCTGCGCGTCGGCGGCCGTCCCCCGCGGCTGCTGGGCCTGGTGGTCGAGGTGGTCAGCCGGCGGCGGATCTTCCTGCCGATGACCCGGGTCACCGGCGTGGAGTCCGGGCAGGTGATCACGACCGGTGTCGTCAACATGCGGCGCTTCGAGCAGCGCCCCACCGAGCGGCTGGTCCTGGGCGAGCTGCTGGACCGGCGGGTGCGCCTGGTCGCGGACGACGAGGAGGTCACCGTCCTGGACGTGGCCATCCAGCAGCTCCCGGCCCGCCGGGACTGGGAGATCGACAAGATCTTCGTACGGAAGGGCAAGGCGGGGGCGCTGCGCCGGCGCGGCGAGACCCTGACCGTGGAGTGGTCGGCGGTGACGGGCTTCTCGCTGGAGGAGAACGGGCAGGGCGCCGAGAACCTGGTCGCCACCTTCGAGCAGATGCGCCCGGCCGACGTGGCGAACGTCCTGCACCACCTGTCGCCGAAGCGCCGCGCCGAGGTCGCCAGCGCCCTCGACGACGACCGGCTCGCGGACGTCATGGAGGAGCTGCCCGAGGACGAGCAGGTGGAGATCCTCGGCAAGCTGAAGGAGGAGCGCGCGGCCGACGTCCTGGAGGCGATGGACCCCGACGACGCCGCCGACCTCCTCTCCGAGCTGCCGGAGGACGACAAGGAGCGGCTGCTGACGCTGATGCGGCCCGACGACGCGGCCGACGTGCGGCGCCTGATGTCCTACGAGGAGCGCACCGCGGGCGGCCTGATGACCACCGAGCCGATCGTGCTGCGGCCGGACGCGACGGTCGCCGACGCGCTGGCCCGCGTACGGCAGGCGGACCTGTCGCCGGCGCTGGCGGCGCAGGTGTACGTGTGCCGGCCGCCGGACGAGACGCCGACGGGCAAGTACCTGGGCACGGTCCACTTCCAGCGGCTGCTGCGGGACCCGCCCTTCACGCTGGTCAGCTCCATCGTGGACACGGGCCTGCCGCCGCTCCGCCCGGACGCCTCGCTGCCGGTGGTGACGAGCTACCTGGCCGCGTACAACATGGTGGCCGTGCCGGTGGTCGACGAGAGCGGTTCGCTGCTGGGCGCCGTGACGGTGGACGACGTGCTGGACCACCTGCTGCCGGACGACTGGCGGGAGACGGACTTCCAATCCGAGGAGGCCTTCGGTGGCCACTGAGCGGGGGCGCGGCGAACAGTCGCGCGAGCGGCGCCGGGAGCAGATCCGGGAACGGCGCGAACAGGCGAGGGCCCGCGGGCGCGACCACGGGCTGTCGGACCGGCTGGAGGACGCCGCGGACCGGGTCCGCGACCGGGCCGACCGTGCGGAGCGGGCCGAACGGGCCGAGCGCGCGGAGCGGACGAAGGCGGCCTCCGGGGCGGGTGCGAGCGCCCTGACCCGGCAGCGCCCGCGCCTGGACCAGCCGCGGGCGCCGCGCCGGTCGCTGCTGCCCGAGTACGACCCGGAGGCCTTCGGGCGGCTGTCGGAGCGCGTGGCCCGCTTCCTCGGCACGGGCCGGTTCATCGTCTGGATGACCCTGGTCGTGGTCGTCTGGGTGCTGTGGAACATCTTCGCGCCGGACGCCCTGCGCTTCGACCAGTACCCCTTCATCTTCCTGACGCTGATGCTGTCGCTCCAGGCCTCCTACGCCGCGCCGTTGATCCTGCTCGCGCAGAACCGGCAGGACGACCGCGACCGGGTGAACCTGGAGCAGGACCGCAAGCAGAACGAGCGGTCCATCGCCGACACGGAATACCTGACGAGGGAGATCGCGGCCCTGCGGATGGGCCTGGGCGAAGTCGCCACGCGCGACTGGATCCGCTCGGAGTTCCAGGACCTGATCAAGGAGATGGACGAGCGGCGGCTGTTCCCGGCCGAACGTGACGAAGGCGACCGCTGACGAGCTTTCCCGAGCCGTGCCACCGAGCCGTACCATCGGTGCATGGCTACCGACACAAGCTCCGCCGACGCCGCCGCCGTGCCTGACCAGGACGCGATCCTGGACGCGCTGGCGACGGTGAACGACCCCGAGATCCACCGGCCGATCACCGAGCTCGGCATGGTGAAATCGGTGGAGATCGGCGACGGCGGCGCGGTCGCGGTCACCGTGTACCTCACGGTGTCGGGCTGCCCGATGCGGGAGACCATCACGAAGAACGTCACCGAGGCCGTGGAGCGGGTCGCGGGCGTCACCTCCGTCACCGTCACCCTCGACGTGATGAGCGACGAGCAGCGCAAGGACCTGGCGGCCACGCTGCGCGGCGGCACCGCCGAGCGGGAGGTCCCCTTCGCCAAGCCGGGATCGCTGACCCGCGTGTACGCGGTCGCGTCCGGCAAGGGCGGCGTCGGCAAGTCCTCGGTCACGGTCAACCTGGCCGCGGCGATGGCGGCCGACGGGCTGAAGGTCGGCGTGGTCGACGCGGACATCTACGGCCACAGCGTGCCGCGCATGCTGGGCGTCGAGGGCCGCCCGACCCAGGTCGAGAACATGATCATGCCGCCGTCGGCGCACGGCGTGAAGGTCATCTCGATCGGCATGTTCACCCCGGGCAACGCGCCGGTGGTGTGGCGCGGTCCGATGCTCCACCGGGCCCTCCAGCAGTTCCTGGCCGACGTCTTCTGGGGCGACCTGGACGTGCTGCTGCTGGACCTGCCCCCGGGGACCGGCGACATCGCGATCTCGGTGGCCCAGCTGGTGCCGAACGCCGAGATCCTCGTGGTCACCACCCCGCAGCAGGCCGCGGCCGAGGTCGCCGAGCGGGCCGGCTCGATCGCCGTGCAGACCCACCAGAAGATCGTGGGCGTCGTCGAGAACATGTCGGGCCTGCCGTGCCCGCACTGCGACGAGATGGTGGACGTCTTCGGCTCGGGCGGCGGTCAGAAGGTCGCCGACGGGCTGACCAAGACGGTCGGCGCCTCGGTGCCCGTGCTGGGCTCGATCCCGATCGACGTGCGGCTGCGCGAGGGCGGCGACGACGGCACGCCCGTCGTCCTGTCCGACCCGGAGTCCCCGGCCGGCGCGGCCCTGCGGGCGATCGCGGGCAAGCTGGGCGGCCGCGCCCGCGGCCTGTCGGGCATGTCCCTGGGCATCACCCCCCGCAACAAGTTCTGAGGCCGGCGGGCCCCGGCCCGCACACGCCGCACACGCCGAAGGCGCCGCGGGAGCTCCCGCGGCGCCTTCGGCGTGTGTCCGGGCCGCTCTGCGCGTCCCCGCCGTGTCGGGGCCTGCCGCGCGCCGCGCCGCCCGCGCGCCTACTCGTACGTGGCGAGGTCCGCGATCGCGCAGAAGCCGAGCCCGTACGCGCTCATGCCCCGCCCGTACGCGCCCAGGTGCACTCCGCTGCCGGTGGAGCCGGCCAGCACCCAGCCGAACTCCGATTCGCGGTAGTGGAAGGTCGTGGGCTCCCCGTCCACCGGCAGGGACAGGGTCGACCAGTCCTCGCCGTCCAGGTCGTCCGCGAGCTGCCACGCGGCCTCGGTCTGCTGGTCGAGCCAGTCGCTGCGCAGGGAGTGGTCCATCTGGCCGGGCCAGCTGTAGGCCAGCAGCCCGGAGCCGGCCAGCCAGGCCGCCGAGGCGACCGAGGTGGCCTCCAGGACGCCGGTGCCGTCGGCGCTGCGGCGCAGCGGGTTGCTCGCGACGGTGACGACCACCGCGAACCGCTCCTTCTCGCCCGTGGCGAGCTCCCCGCGGGCGGAGGGCTCGTCGCCGTGGCCGGTGGAGCCGTGCTCCACGGTGCCGTCCGCGGCCGTGCCGACCTGCATGAGCCAGCGGCGGCCGGTGAAGGCCCCGTCCAGCCCGTACCAGGGGAAGTCCGCCGCGAGGAACCCCTCTGCGGTCCGGCGGGCCGCCGGGACGGGAGCGGTGGCGTCCTGCGGCTGTGCGGGTGCTGCCTGCGGGTCCTGCTCGTCCTGGGCGGGTGCCTCGGCAAGTGCCTCGGCGGGCGCCCCCACCCGGCTGCTGCTCGTCGTCTCCATCGGGCGGCCTCTCGTTCCGTCGGGTCCCTCAGCGGCCCTCCCCCTCGCTGCGCTGGGGGGACCCCCTCCCCGGGGGCGTCCTGGGTCCAGCAGACGAGGATAGCCACAGGAGTGCCGATAGCCCGGCAGGCGGCGGGTCAGGTGGCGTCGGCGTCGAAGCGCGCGGGCTGCTCGGCGGCCGGGGCGGCGGGCTTCTTCAGCAGGTCCGGACCGGTGCCCGCGGGCGTGGCGCGCGGGGCCGCGGCGGCATCGGTCTCCTTGCTGTTGACGGCGTCGGTGACGTCGTTCAGCTCCTTGCGGAGGTCGAAGCTGCTGCGGATCTCCTTGAGGTCCTCGTTCTCGCCGAGCTGCTTGCGGATGAAGGTCTTCGGATTCAGGTCCTCGAACTCGAAGTCCTTGAATTCGGGGCCCAGTTCGGAGCGGATGTCCTGCTTCGCACTGTCCGAGAAGGAGCGGATCTTACGGATGATGCCCGTGACGTCCTGGATGACCTTGGGCAGCTTGTCCGGGCCGAAGATGAGGATGGCGAGCACCACGATCGTGACGAGTTCGAGTGCGCCTATGTCGTTGAACACCTTGCCGCTCCTCGGCTCTCTTCACTTCGGGCCCGGACACACGGTACCCGGCGTTCTCCGCGAGCCCATACCTGCGTACCGCCTCGATGCCGGTTTCACCCGGACGTCATCCGCAGATCACGAGCCCGTCGCCGAACCGAGGACCACCTCCAGCGTGCGCTCCCGGCCGTCGCGGAGCACGGTGAGGGTGAGCGAATCGCCCGGGCGCAGGGCCCTGACCTTGATGATCAGCTCGTCGCCACCCCGTACGCGCCGGCCGTCCACCCTGGTGATCACGTCCCCGGGACGCATCCCGGCACGGGCCGCCGGGCCGTCGGCGGCCACGGCGGGCCTGCCGTCCGCGCCCTTGTCCCCGACCCGGGCTCCGTCGCCCGTGTACTGCATGTCGAGGGTGACCCCGATGACGGGGTGGGTGGCACGGCCGGTGCGGATGAGCTCCTCGGCGACGCGCTTGCCCTGGTTGATCGGGATGGCGAACCCCAGGCCGATGGAGCCCCCCTGCCGCTCGGGATCGTCCTTGTCCGCGCCCCGGATCGCGCTGTTGATCCCCACGACGTGGCCCCGGCCGTCGAGGAGGGGGCCGCCGGAGTTCCCCGGGTTGATCGGGGCGTCGGTCTGCAGCGCGTCGACGTAGCTGACGTCGCTGCCCCTGTCGCCGCCCGCGGTGACCGGGCGGCCGGTGGCGCTGATGATGCCGGCGGTCACGGTGTTGGAGAGGTCGAAGGGCGCGCCGATGGCCACCACCGGATCGCCGACCTCGACGTTCTCGGAGTTCCCGAGGCTGAGCGGACGGAGTCCGCGGACCCCGCTGACCTTCACCACCGCCAGGTCGTACCCGGAGTCGCGGCCCACCAGCTCGGCTCCGACGCTCTCGCCGGTGCTGAAGGTGACCGTCATCTCCTTGGCATCCGAGACGACGTGGTGGTTGGTCAGGATGTGCCCCTGCGCGTCGAGCACGAAGCCGGTACCCGTCCCGCCGCCCGCCGCGCCGCGCACGTGCAGGGTCACCACGCCGGGCAGTGCGGCGGCCGCGATCCCGGCCACGCTGCCGGGCGCGCGGTCCCGGTCCGCGACGGCCGCCTGGGGCAGTTCCAGCCGGGTGCTGCTGCGGCGCTCGGCGAGCACGCCGAGGTACCCGCCGACGCCGCCGGCGAGCAGGGCGACCGCCGCGCCGAAGGCCACCAGCTGCCACAGCCGGACTCCGGGGCGCTCCCGGCCCCGGTCGACCACGTGGAGCGCCTGGTGGTCGCCCCAGGGGTCGTACCGGGGCACGTACGTGTCGGGGGGGGAGTCGGTTGCGATGTGGGAGTCGGTGGCGGCGTCGGCGCGGGAGCCGGTTGCCGCGGCCGGGTCGCCGGCCGCCTCGGGCACGCCGTCCGCGTCCGTCGCGGGTGCGCCGTCCGCCGCCCTCCCGTCTCCGGGCCGCGGGGAGGGAACCCCTGCACGGCGGGCGTCCGCCGTGCCCTCGGGCCGGCTCCACCACTTCGGTGCCGGTTCGGTGTGCTGCCTGTCGGACATGGGCGCTCCCCGCGTGCCTCTGCGCATGTCCCGCTGATTCAACCAGGTCCCGGCGCGCCTTCGGCCGGGTCCCGGATCAGCGCAGCAGGGAAACCGGCCGCGCCGAGGTGTGCGGGGAGGGGTTGAGCGGCGGGAGCGGGGTCGGCACCGACGCCAGGAGCGAGGGGCCGGGGACGGCCGCGGGCGTAGGCATGCGGTCGCGGACGACCGCGTCGGCCACCGAGACGGCCGGTCCGGGCCGTGTGGCGGGCGACGCCGGGGACTCGCCGCGGGCGTTCGGCTCCAGGGCCTCCAGCGGCAGCGACCCGCCGAGCGCGAGCGCGGCCAGCGACACGGCTCCGGCCGCGACGAAGGCCAGGCGGCGGCGCGGGCGGCCCACCTCGTGGATGGGGAACCCCTGCTGCGCTGCCCGGGGGGCGGAGGGCAGGCCGTAGGCGAACGAGGCGAAGGGATCGGCGCCCGGCGGATTCGTCTGGCCCACGGGACCGGACGACCCCTCGGGACCGACACCCGGCAGCCCCTGCAGCCGTGCCAGCAGCCCGGCGGACAGCGGGGGCGGTGCGCTCTCCACGAACATGGTCTTCAGACGGCGCTGCGCGTCGGCCTCGGCCTTGCACTTGGCACACGTGGCCAAGTGGGCCAGGACCCGGTCACGGGCATCGTGCTTCAGCTCCCCGTCCACGAGGGCGGCGAGGCGGTCGCCCAGGTGCTGTTCGGCGGGGGACGGACTGGATCCGCTCACTCGGCTCCGCCCTCTCCTCCGGCGACGGGTGCGCCCACCGCCGCTCCCGCCAGCGCGCGCTGCTCCGCGCGGGCCTGGGGGGACCGGTGCTTGAGGGCCTTGCGCAGGTGCGAACGGCCTCGGTGGATGCGGCTGCGGACGGTGCCGAGCTTCACGCCGAGGGTGGCGGCGATCTCCTCGTACGACAGGCCCTCGATGTCGCACAGCACCACGGCCGCGCGGAACTCGGGGGCGAGGGTGTCCAGCGCCTGCTGGACGTCCGCGTCGAAGTGCGTGTCGTGCAGCACCTGCTGCGGGGAGGGCTCCCGGCTCGGCAGCCGCTCGGCGGCGTCGTCGCCCAGGGCGTCGAAGCGGATGCGCTGCTTGCGGCGGACCATGTCCAGGAAGAGGTTGGTGGTGATCCGGTGCAGCCAGCCCTCGAAGGTGCCGGGCGTGTACGTGGACAGCGAACGGAAGACGCGGACGAAGACCTCTTGGGTCAGGTCCTCGGCATCGTGCTGGTTGCCCGTCAGGCGGTACGCGAGCCGGTAGACCCGGGCGCTGTGCGTGCTGACGATCTCCTCCCACGAAGGAGGGGTCCACGCCTGCGAGCCCGCATCGGCGGCGAAGGTCGCGGTGGCTGCGGTGTCGGCGGTGTGGAAGCGGTCAGCAGTGTCGGTCACGGATTTCGGCTCACCCGCCGACCAGAAGAGGCGTCTGAACACGCCGCCACGATCCACAGGTTCAGCCGCACCTCCCCTGTCGGCTCTGGTGGTGTCCAGTGGAGTCCCTACCATAGCCACCCCCTCCGTCAGCTTTGTATAAGCGTTTTTGCAGTAACTTTGCCCGGGGCGGGAGTCCCGGAGCGGTCCGGAGAGCCGGTCCACCGCCGATCTGCCCGGCGCCGTCCCTTCTGATCCGCTCTCCACCCTTCACAACGCCCGGTCCCATCTGCGGGTTCCCGACGTCAGCGGATACAGTCACCGTTGCGCCAACTATGGGGACAGGAGAGGGTCATTACCGGCAACCGGCAGACGAGCTGGGCGTTCGCCGACGCGTTTGTCGCCGAAGACGACGCTCTGCGATGGGCCCGTGACCGGTCCAGGGAAGCGGGCCTGCGCTCCGTCTCCCCCGGCACCGGGGCCGCGCTGCGCCTGCTCGCCGCCACCGCGGACGCCAAGGCGGTGGCCGAGATCGGCACCGGCACCGGCGTCTCGGGCATCCACCTGCTCTACGGGATGCGCCCCGACGGGGTGCTGACCACGGTCGATCCCGAGCCGGACCGGCAGGCCTTCGCCCGCCAGGCCTTCCGCGCCGCGGGCTTCGCGGGCAACCGCGCCCGCTTCATCCCCGGCCGCGCCCTGGACGTCCTGCCCCGCCTCGCGGACGGCGGGTACGACCTGGTCTTCTGCGACGGGGACCCCACCGAGTCCCTCGACTACCTCGCCGAATCGTTGCGGCTGCTGCGCCCGGGCGGGCTCGTCTGCTTCGAGGGGGTCTTCTCCGACGGCCGTACGGTCGACTCCGCGGCGCAGCCCGTGGAGGTGCTGCGCGTCCGCGAGCTGCTGCGCACCGTCCGCGAGAGCCCCGCACTGGAGGCCGCCCTGCTCCCGGTGGGCGACGGCCTGCTGTGCGCCGTGCGGCGCTGAGCCCGCGCCCGGCCGGGCGCGGGCACGGTCCGGACCCGTCGGCTCTCCGCTCCACTTCCCGGCCCGGCTCCCCCCGCAGCGCTCCCGGCACAGCACTGCCCCGGCCGCTCGTTCGCGGCCGGGGCAGTACGGAGAACGCAGAGGGTGCCGACGGTTCAGCCGACGACCTTCTTCAGGGCGTCACCCAGGGCGTCCGCTTCGTCGGGGGTCAGCTCGACGACAAGCCGACCACCGCCTTCGAGCGGTACGCGCATGACGATGCCCCGCCCCTCCTTGGTGACCTCGAGCGGGCCGTCGCCCGTCCGCGGCTTCATGGCCGCCATGCTCGTTCCCCTTCCTGAAACCAGCTCATCGTCAGCCGACGGCCCCGTTCAGGCGCCTAGTACCCGGCATCGAACACATTGCTTCTTGGCCATTATCCCGCATGTCAGGACCCGATGACCAACATCGGCTGTGAACGGTTGGGCAACTCGCTCGACCAAAACCACTCATTTCGGGGACCCGCCTGCGATACTTCGCCGCTGCCCCCGGGGAACGGCCCCGGCTTTCTTTGACGCACATCACATGTCGGCGCCCGCCCGGGTCCGCCATGCTGGCCCTTGCACCGGCCGGTACCGGCCGGTAGCCAAGCCCGCGACGAAGGGGGACCCCCTGCCATGGCCGACAGCGTGCTCTACGAAGTGACCGACGGACTCGCGACCATCACGATCAACCGTCCGGACGCGATGAACGCCATGAACACCGAGGCCAAGGTCGCCCTGCGCGACGCGGTCCGGGCGGCGGCCGGGGACACCGCGGTGCGCGCCGTCCTGCTGACGGCGGCCGGCGACCGCGCCTTCTGCGTCGGCCAGGACCTCAAGGAGCACATCGGCACCCTGGCCGCGGACCGCGAGAGCGGTTCCTCGCTCACCATGAGCACCGTCGCCGAGCACTACAACCCCATCGTCCGGGCGCTGACCGAGATGCCGAAGCCGGTGGTCGCCGGGGTGAACGGCGTCGCGGCCGGAGCGGGCTTCGGGTTCGCGCTGGCGGCGGACTTCCGGGTCGTGGCCGACACCGCCTCCTTCAACACCTCGTTCGCCGGGGTGGCCCTGACGGCCGACTCGGGGGTCTCCTGGACCCTCCCCCGCCTGATCGGCGCGTCCCGCGCGAGCGACCTGCTGCTCTTCCCGCGCTCGGTGCGCGCCCAGGAGGCCTTCGACCTCGGCATCGCCAACCGCCTGGTGCCCGCGGAGTCCCTGCACGCCGAGGCCGCGGCCCTGGCCCGCACGCTGGCCGCCGGCCCGACGGTCGCGTACGCGGCGCTGAAGGAGTCCCTGGCCTACGGCGCCTCCCACTCGCTCGCGCAGGCGCTGGAGCACGAGGACACCCTCCAGACCCGTGCGGGGGCCTCCGAGGACCACTCCATCGCCGTCCAGGCCTTCCTCGCGAAGCAGCCGCCGCGCTACCTGGGCCGCTGAGCGCCCCGCCGCCCGCCGTCTCCCGCCGGGCTCAGGCCCCGCGGGAGGCGCAGTCGGCCAGGTGGTCGTCGACCAGGCCGCACGCCTGCATCAGCGCGTAGGCGGTCGTGGGGCCGACGAAGCGGATGCCGGCCTTCTTCAGGGCCTTGGCCAGCGCCGTGGACTCCGGGGTCACCGCCGGGACCTCGCCGGGCGTGCGCGGTGCGGGGCCCGGCTCCTCGGGGGCGTACGACCAGACGAGGGCGTCGAGCTCGCCCGGCTCCCATCCGGCCAGGACCTTCGCGTTGGCGAGGGTGGCCTCGATCTTGGCCCGGTTGCGGATGATCCCCTCGTCGGCGAGCAGCCGCTCCGCGTCCGCGGGACCGAATGCGGCCACCTTCGCGATCTCGAACGAGGCGAAGGCCGTGCGGAAGCCCTCCCGTCGCCGCAGGATCGTCAGCCAGGACAGCCCCGACTGGAAGGCCTCCAGGCAGAGCCGCTCGTACAGGGCGTCGTCGCCGTGGACCGGACGGCCCCACTCCGCGTCGTGGTACGCCACGTAGTCGGGCGTGGAGAGCCCCCACGGGCAGCGCAGCAGGCCGTCGGGGCCCGCCAGCGCGCCGCTCATCGCACGTCGTCCTTGGTGAGGTCGACCCGGTCGGCGGCGGAGCCGGGCGCGGCGGACCCGTGTACGGCGGAGTCGTGTACGGCGGAGTCGTGCGCGGCGGACCCGTGCGCGGCCGGCCCGTGCGCGGCCGTCAGCTGGGCGATCCGCGCGTCCCGTTCGGCGAGCTCCGCGGCCAGCCGCTCCAGTACGTCGTCCACCTCGGCCATCCGGTACCCGCGCGGTGCGACGGGCAGCCGCAGGGCGTCGATGTCCGCCCGTACGACGGGCCGGGTCTCCGGCAGCCCGTCGGCCACCCGGTCCGGCTCCGCTTCCGGCAGGACGGCCTCCGAGCCGCCGCCGACCACCGCGAGGGTGACCGCTGCCACGACCACGACCAGCGCGATCATCAAGAAGAAGAACACGATCAACTCCCCTGAGAGACTCCGGCCACCAGGTTAAGGTCGCAGGCGAGGCGCAAGGGCCGCCGAAGGAGGAAAGAGCAGGATGCTGCGACTGGGCAGGCGCGAGTTCGACACCCACGAGCCGGTGATCATGGCCATCGTGAACCGGACGCCGGACTCCTTCTACGACCAGGGCGCGACGTTCCGCGACGAGCCGGCGCTGGACCGGGTGGAGCAGGCGGTGGCCGAGGGCGCCGCGATCATCGACATCGGCGGGGTCAAGGCGGGTCCGGGCGCGTACGTGGACGCGGACGAGGAAGCCCGGCGCACGGTCGGCTTCGTCGCCGAGGTCCGCCGCCGCCACCCGGACGTGGTGATCAGCGTGGACACCTGGCGCCACGAGGTCGGCGAGGCCGCCTGCGAGGCCGGGGCGGACGTGCTGAACGACGCGTGGGGCGGGGTGGACCCCAAGCTGGCGGAGGTCGCCGCGCGCCACGGCGCGGGCCTCGTCTGCACCCACGCGGGCGGCGTGCGGCCGCGCACCCGCCCGCACCGGATCGCGTACGAGGACGTGATGGAGGACATCCTGCGCGTCACCGTGGGCCTGGCGGAGCGGGCCGCGGCGCTCGGGGTCCCGCGCGAATCGATCATGATCGACCCGGGCCACGACTTCGGGAAGAACACCCGCCACTCCCTGGAGGCCACCCGCCGGCTGCCGGAGATGGCCGACACGGGGTGGCCGGTGCTGGTCTCCCTGTCCAACAAGGACTTCGTCGGAGAGACCCTCGACAGGCCGGTCAAGGAGCGCCTGCTGGGCACCCTGGCCACGACGGCCGTCTCGGCCTGGCTGGGCGCGCAGGTCTACCGGGTCCACGAGGTCGCGGAGACCCGCCAGGTCCTGGACATGGTGGCGTCCATCCGGGGCCACCGGCCCCCGGCGGTCGCCCGCCGCGGGCTGGCCTGAGCCGGCGGGAGCCGGCCCCGGCCTCGGCCGCGGGTCCGGGTCCTACTTCCCGACTTCCTTCGTCACCAGGGCGATGGCCTCGTCCACGTCGTCCGTGACGTGGAAGAGGTAGAGGTCCTTCTCGGACGCCTTGCCCTGCGCGATCACCGTGTTCTTCAGCCAGTCGATCAATCCGCTCCAGTACTCCGTGCCGAACAGCACGATCGGGAAGCGGGTGATCTTCTGCGTCTGCACCAGCGTCAGCGCCTCGAACATCTCGTCGAGCGTGCCGAGGCCGCCCGGCAGGACGACGAAGCCCTGGCTGTACTTCACGAACATCGTCTTGCGGACGAAGAAGTAGCGGAAGTTCAGGCCGAGGTCGACGTGCTCGTTGAGCCCCTGCTCGAACGGCAGCTCGATGCCCAGGCCGACCGAGATGCCGTTGCCCTCGCGGGCACCCTTGTTGGCCGCCTCCATGGCGCCGGGGCCGCCGCCGGTGATGACGGCGAAGCCGGCGTCTACGAGGGCGCGCCCGATGCGCACGCCCGCCTCGTACTCCGGCGAGTCCGCCGGGGTCCGGGCCGAGCCGAACACGCTGATGGCGGGCGGCAGCTCGGCGAGGGTGCCGAACCCCTCGATGAACTCCGACTGGATGCGCAGGACCCGCCAGGGATCGGTGTGCACCCACTCGGAGGGCCCGGCCGAGTCCAGCAGCCGCTGGTCCGTCGTACTGCCCGCCTGGACCTGGCTCCGCCTCCTCAGCACCGGTCCGAGCTGCTGCTCCTCGGGCCGACGACGAGAGGACCTGTCGGAGTTGCCGTGGTTGCCCATGATGTGCTCCCTCCTGCTGATCGTTGGATCAGGGTAGGCGCAGGAAGGTGACGACAAGCGGAATTCAGGAGGTCAGCCAGGTACGGAGTCGTTCCTCGCAGTGGAGGATGGCCTTCGTCTCCACCCGCTCGTCCACCTTGTGGGCCAACAGGGCGTCGCCCGGGCCGTAGTTGACCGCCGGGACGCCCAGCGCGCTGAAGCGGGAGACGTCCGTCCAGCCGAACTTCGGCATGGCGCGGCCGCCGACCGCCTCCATGAAGGCCGCCGCGGCCGGGTGGCCGAGGCCGGGGAGGGCGCCGCCGGAGGAGTCGTCGATCACGAACTCGGCGATGTCGCAGTCCGCGAAGACCTCGCGGACGTGGGCGACGGCCTCGGCCTCGCTGCGGTCGGGGGCGTAGCGGAAGTTGACCGTTACCGTGCACGCGTCGGGGATGACGTTGTTGGCGACCCCGCCCTCGATGCGGACCGCGTTGAGCCCCTCGTGGTACTCCAGGCCGTCGATGACGGGCTTGCGGGGCTCGTACGCGGCCAGCTTCGCCAGGATCGGCCCGGCGGCGTGGACGGCGTTGGAGCCCATCCAGCTGCGGGCGGAGTGGGCGCGCTCGCCGGCGGTGCGGAGCAGCACCCGCAGGGTGCCCTGGCAGCCGCCCTCGACCTCGGCGTCGGAGGGCTCCAGCAGGACGGCGAAGTCGCCGGTGAGCCAGTCCGGGTGGGCCTCGGCGATCTTGCCCAGGCCGTTGAGGTCGGAGGCGACCTCCTCCTGGTCGTAGAAGACGAAGGTGAGGTCCCGGTTGGGCTCGGGCACGGTCGCGGCGATGCGCAGCTGCACGGCGACGCCGGACTTCATGTCGGTCGTGCCGCAGCCCCACAGGACGCCGTTCTCGTCGAGGCGGGAGGGCACGTTGTCGGCGATCGGCACGGTGTCGAGGTGGCCCGCGAGGACGACGCGCTCGGGGCGGCCGAGGCGGGTGCGGGCGACGACGTTGTTGCCGAAGCGGTCCACCGTGAGGTGCGGCAGGGCGCGCAGCGCGTCTTCCACGAGGTCGGCGAGCACCTTCTCGTCGCCGCTCACGGACGGGATGTCGACGAGCCGGGCGGTCAGCTCGGCGGCGTCCAGGGTGAGGTCCAGCTCGGATTCGGACATGGACCCGACCCTAATGCCCCTGGCCCCGCACGGGCCCCGTCGTCCGGCCGGTGGACCGTCATGCGCCTCAAGTACGGTGGGCCGCGTGTCCGAGACCCGACGTTCCAACCCCCGCCGCCGCAGGCCGCTGCGCGTGGCCCTCGGTTTCCTCGTCCTGTTCGCGGTGATCGGGTACTTCGCCGTGCAGCGGGACTCCACCGGGGGCGGGGCGCCGTACTGCACCGCCGCCGCGGCCGGGGCGGACCCGGAGAC
Organism: Streptomyces sp. NPDC058674; assembly: GCF_042716505.1. Classification (NCBI taxonomy): domain Bacteria; kingdom Bacillati; phylum Actinomycetota; class Actinomycetes; order Kitasatosporales; family Streptomycetaceae; genus Streptomyces; species Streptomyces sp. NPDC058674. The sequence goes on along the minus strand of NZ_JBHXSC010000022.1, from coordinate 65,571 downwards.
GTACGACATGTCCCCGGAACAGGCGGGGAACGCCGCGACGATAGCGGCGGTCGGGATCTCCAAGGGCCTGCCCGACCGGGCCGTGACCATCGCGCTGGCGACCGCCATGCAGGAGTCGGCGCTGCGCAACCTCGACCACGGCGACCGCGACTCGCTGGGCCTGTTCCAGCAGCGGCCCTCGCAGGGTTGGGGCACCCCGGACCAGATCAGGGACCCGGTCTACTCGGCCGGGATCTTCTACGACCACCTCGCCGAGGTCCCCGGGTACTCCCGGCTGCCGCTCACGGTGGCCGCGCAGAAGGTCCAGCGCAGCGGCTTCCCGCAGGCGTACGCGAAGCACGAGCCGGACGCGACGGTGCTGACGGCGGCCCTCGGCGGGGCCGGCACGCTGACCTGCTCGGGACCGGCCCCCGCGGCGGGCGACCCGGCGAGGCTGCGGGCGGAGCTGGTGCGGGCCTTCGGTGAGCAGGCCCTGGGCGACGGCGTCCGGGCGGGCCGGTCCGGTGCGGGCGCGGCCGGACCGGAGGAGGTCGGCCTTCGGGTCGCGCGGGACGGCGGTCCGGGCGGGGAGCGGCGCGCCCGTGCGATGGCGCACTGGGCGGTGGCCCGGTCCAAGGAGCTGGGGATAGCCCGCGTCTCGTACGCGGGCAGCGCCTGGACCGGCGGCCGGGACGGCGGCGCGTGGCGGCGGACGGGCGACGGCGGCACGTCCGGGGGCGGGGATGCGCGCAGCGCCTCCGACGACGAGATCCGCATCTTCGTCCGCTGACGGGGACGGCCGTGGCGGCCGGGCCCGCCGACGCGCCGCCGGACCGCGGGGAACGCCCCAGGGCCCGGGTCGTACGGAACGCCGTCCGGCGTACGGGCCGCGGGGCGCTCCGGGGAGCCGTCCGCGCGTGCGAGACGTCACCCGAACGGGGGTTCCCGCGGGGCGCGCCCCAGGCGGCCCCGCAGGGCAGAACCCCTGGTGGGCGCGGGTCCGATGCGCTTGTCGCGGAAGCCGATAAAACGATGCGTTACCGATCCTTTACCCGGCGCCTCCGCAACTCCACCCGCCCCCGGAGCGGTTGTACACGGCGTACTCAGCCGCTACCGCTTAGGAGCATCATGTCCCTCCCCCTGACCCGCCGGATCGCCCGTGCCGCGCTGCTCCTCGCAGCCGGGACAGCGCCCGTGGTCGGTGCGGCCGGCGCGGCCAGCGCCGCGGGCCTGGAGTCCGTGCCGCAGCTGCCTCAGCTGGGCGCGCTCACCGCCCCGGACACCGCCGGCGCCACGGCCGCCACCGACACGGCGACGGACGCCGCCGCCGGCGTGACGGGCGCCGCCACCGAGGCCGTCCCGGCCGCGGGCCCCGCGGCCGACCTGGCGGGCACCGCCGGCCAGATGCTCGGCGGCCTGCCCGCCGGGGGCCTGCCGACCGGTGCGCTGCCGACCGGGGGCCTGCCCCTCGGTGGCCTTCCGCTCGGCGGCTGACCACCACCGTACGGACGCCGAAGGGGCCGGGAGCACGAACTCCCGGCCCCTTCGGGCTGTTCCGGCACCGCGCGGACCGGTCAGGCGAGGCGCTTGACCGCCGCCTCGACGCGCTCGTCGGTGGCGGTGAAGGCGACCCGTACGAACCGCGCGCCCGCCTCGCCGTAGGTGTCGCCCGGGGCCACCAGGATGCCGAGCTCCGCGAGGTGGGCGACCGTGTCCCAGCAGGGCTCGTCCCGGGTCACCCACAGGTAGAGGCTGGCCTCGCTGTGCTCGACGCGGAAGCCGTGCGCCTCCAGGGCCGTGCGCAGCGCCGCGCGGCGGGCCGCGTAGCGCCCGCGCTGCTCGGCCACGTGCGCGTCGTCACCCAGGGCCGCGACGGTGGCCGCCTGCACGGGGGCGGGGGTCATCATCCCGCCGTGCTTGCGGATCTGCAGCAGCTCGCCGAGGACCGCGGCGTCGCCGGCGGCGAAGGCCGCCCGGTAGCCGGCCAGGTTGGACCGCTTGGACAGGGAGTGGACGGCGACGACGCCCTCGTAGGAGCCGCCGCACACCTCGTCGTGGAGGACGGAGACCGGCTCGGCCTCCCAGCCCAGCTCCAGGTAGCACTCGTCGCTGAAGACCAGGATCCCGTGCTCGCGCGCCCAGGCCACGATCCGGATCAGCTCCTCCTTGGCGAGGACCTTCCCGGTGGGGTTGGACGGGGAGTTGAGCCACAGCAGCCGCACGCCGGCCGGGTCCAGCTCCGTCGGGTCGTCGTACACCACCGGCTCGGCGCCGCACAGCCGCGCGCCGACCTCGTACGTGGGGTAGGCGAGCCGCGGGTACGCGACCTTGTCGCCGGCGCCCAGGCCCAGCTGGGTCGGCAGCCACGCCACCAGTTCCTTGGAGCCGACGACCGGCAGGACGTTGCGGTGGCCGACGCCGCTCGCACCGAGCCGTCCGCGCACCCAGCCCGTGATCGCGTCGCGCAGCGCGACCGTGCCCCACACCGTGGGGTAGCCCGGGGAGTCGGCGGCTGCGGCCAGGGCCCGCTGGATCAGCTCGGGCACCGGGTCCACGGGCGTGCCGATCGACAGGTCGACGATGCCGTCCGCGTGGGCCGCCGCCGTGGCCTTGTACGGCTCCAGCTTGTCCCAGGGGAAGACGGGAAGACGGTCGGATACTGCGGCCACGGTGGTCTCTGCTCTCTCTCTGAGTGGGGGGCGCAAAACGCCTCGGTCCCGTGCGGCGGGCAGGCCGTACGGGACCGAGGGGCGCTTCTGCCGTGAAAGGTCAGTGCTCGCCGTTGATACCGGCGGGGAGCGCCGCCACGAAGGGGTGGTCGCGCTCGATCAGGCCGAGCTTGGAGGCACCGCCGGGCGAACCGAGCTCGTCGAAGAACTCGACGTTCGCCTTGTAGTAGTCCTTCCACTCTTCCGGAGTGTCGTCCTCGTAGAAGATGGCCTCGACCGGGCAGACCGGCTCACACGCGCCGCAGTCGACGCACTCGTCCGGGTGGATGTACAAGGACCGCTGGCCCTCGTAGATGCAGTCGACCGGGCACTCTTCGATGCATGCCTTGTCCTTGACGTCGACACAAGGCTCCGCGATGACGTAGGTCACGCTCTCGTTCCTCCTCGGTAGGGCTGTCCATATCGCGCGGGAGCGCGGCGTCGTCGATGCCCGCACCTAGTATCTCCGTTCCCGGGCACGATCCGAACAGGAGGGGCGGACAGAGCTGTGGAAATCACTGCCGGCGGACTGCTGGAGGTCCGTATCACCCCGGCTGACGTGGGTAAACGAGTCTCTGTACGACGGGTGGAGGCGGGGCCGGGCGGATCACCCGGTTTCACGGACGCCCTGGGGGTTCTCACATCCTGGAACGAGGGTGCGCTCGTGATCACACAGAAGGACGGCAGGTCCGTCCGCATCGCGGAATCGGCGCTGGTGGCGGGCAAGGTCGTCCCGGCCGCGCCGGCCCGGCGGCGGGGTCCCGCGGCCTCCTTCGAGGAGCTCGCGCGGATCACGGCGCGCGCCTGGCAGCCGCTGGAGAGCGAGCCGCTGGGCGGGTGGACGCTGCGGGCGGCCGGCGGATTCACCCGGCGGGCCAACTCCGCGCTGGCGCTGGGCGACCCCGGGATGCCGCTGGAGGATGCACTCGGCCGGGTGAGCGACTGGTACGCGCGGCGGGGGCTCCCGGCCCGCGTACAGGCCGCGACGGGCGCCGCCGGGACCCAGGAGCTGCTCTGCGCGGAGCTGGAGCGGCTGGGCTGGGCGCCCGAGGTGTCGGCGCAGGTGCGGATCGGGGCGCTGGCCCCGGTGGGCGACGTGGACGCTCCGGCCGCCGCGGACGTACGGCTGACCCGCGCCCCGGACGAGGACTGGCTGCGGCGCTACGGGAGGGTCGACGACCCGGACGTGGCCCGGCGGGTGCTTGTCGCGGGTCCGTCGGTGTGGTTCGCCGCGCTCCCCGGGGGCCGGGCCGTCGGGCGGTGCGTGGTGGACGGGCGGTGGGCCGGCTTCGCGGCCGTGACGGTCGATCCCGCGCACCGGCGGCAGGGTCTGGCGACGGCGGTGATGGCGGCGCTGGCGCGGCGGGCACTGGAAGAGGGCGCGTCGGCGGCGTGGCTCCAGGTGGAGCGGGACAATGCGCGGGCGCGGGCGCTGTACGACGGGCTGGGTTTCGCCCTGCACCACAGCTACCACCACTACCGGGTCGCGCGGTGAGCCGGGAGTCGCGGGAGCAGTTCGCGGCCGAGGCCCGGTCGGAGCGGCCGGACCTGGCCCTGCTGTGCCTGCTGCTGGCGGCGGAGGCCGATCCCGACCTGGACGAACGCGCCATGGACTGGGCGCAGATCGAGCTGGACCGGCTGGCCGGGATGCTGCCGTACGGGCTGCGGGGCGGGCGGGCGTGGGCGTCCGCGGTCACGGACCTGCTGGGCGGCCGGCTGGGCTTCCACGGGACGCCGGCGGACTACGACCGGCTGTCGTCCTCGCTGCTGCACGAGGTGCTGAGGAGGCGGCGGGGGCTGCCGATCCTGTTGTCGGTGGTGTGGCTGGAGGTCGCGCGGCGGGCGGGGGCCCCCGTGTACGGGCTGGGGCTGCCGGGGCACTTCGTGGTGGGCTTCGGGGACCCGGAGGAGGGCGTGGTGGTGGACCCCTTCGCGGGCGGCGCGTCGCTGGGGACCGGGCCCGCGGAGCTGGCGTCCGGGCCGCGGACGCCGGCGCGTACCCGGGACATCGTGCTGCGGGTCCTGAACAACATCCGGGCGTGGGCGTCCTCGCGGCCGGAGCACTCCGGGGTGGCGCTGTGGGCGCTGGACCTGGCGCTGCTGATGCCGTCGCACCCGGCGTCGCTGCGGTACGAGCGGGCGCGGCTGCTGGTGGAGCGGGGCTCCTTCCAGGAGGGGGCCGCGGAGTTGGAGTCGTACGCCGTGGTGGTGGACGCGATCGACACGTCGGCGGCGGGCCGCATCCGCGCGGAGGCCACGGCGGCCCGCGCCCTCCTGAACTGACCGTCCCGGAGAACCGGACGACGCGACGGCGCCCCCGCCCGGGGTCCGGGCGGGGGCGCCGTGCCGCGGGGGTGCGGCGGGTGCTGCGGGTGCCTAACCGGCGTTGGTGTCGATGACCGCGGTCCGCTCGGCCGGGGTCTTGCCGCGCAGGGCCTGGCCGAGCGCGCCGGCGACGTCCTGCGGGGTGACCGGCGTCTTGGCACCGGTGCCCCGGGTGATCAGGACCCCGTCGAAGCTGTTCCCGTAGGTCTCCTTGAGGGCGTCCAGGTCGAACTTCGGGACCAGGTGGCCGTCCACCGGCTGCATGCTGAGGATGCGGGGCAGGGACTTGCTGCCGAAGGGGATGGACTTCCCGCCGGCCTTGACGACGGCGTTGGCCGACATCGCGGGCTCGGCGAACTCCTTCATGGCGCGGTCCAGTTCGGCCTGGTCGATGACCGGGGCCTTGGCGGTGACCGGCAGTTCGACGGCGGGGGCCTTGCCGGTGGCCACCAGGTCGCGGAAGGCCTTGACGACCTGGGCGGCCGAGGCGTCCGCGTCGAGCGCGGTGCCGGGCGTGCCGGGGACGGCCACGGCCTTGCCCGTGTCGAACTTGATGGTGCCCTCGGTCGCCGAGCCGGTCGTGCCCGCGAGCTCCTGGAGCGCGACCTGGAGCTTCTCCTCGTCGACGGGGATGACGGGCTCGGCCACCCGCTCCTGGCCGAGGAGGGAGCCGATGACGGTGACGGGGTTGTAGTCGCTCCCGGCCGCGTTGCGGACGGTGGTCTGGCTGTCCAGGGTCAGGCCGGCCTTCTCGGGCTTGAGCTCGACCTGCTTGCCGCCGACGGTCAGCTGGAGCGGGGCGGTGGCGCGCGCGCCGAAGGCCGTCTGGAGCTTGGCCACGGCCTCGTCGCGGCTGCCGCTGATGTCGACGTTGAGGACGGTGGTCCCCTTGGGGACGTCGGAGTGGTTCAGGAGCAGCCCGGCGCCGTAGGCCACTCCGAGGACGCCGATGACGCCGACGCCGAGGAGGACCAGCTTGGAGCGGCCCTTCTTGGCGGACTTCGCGGCGGGCTTCGCGGTGGGCTTCTGCTGGGCGGGCGCGGGTCGGGGGGCCGCCGGTGCGGCGGCCTGCGTCCGCGCCGGGGCAGGGGCCGGGGACGGAGCCGGGCCGTCCAGCCCGGGACCGGGCCAGCCGGGTCCCGCGCCGCCGGGAGCGCCCGGAGCACCGGGGCCGCCGAAGGGGGCCGCGCCGCCGGGAGCACCGGGGCCGCCGGGAGCGCCCGGGCCGCCGAGCGGGCCGGAGCCGCCGAAGGGGGGTGCGCCGCCCTCGGCACCGGGGCCGCCGAAGGGGGCCGCGCCGCCCGGGCCGCCGAGCGGGCCGGGGCCGGCTACGGGACCGGTCCCGTAGCCGGGGCCGCCCGTGGGTCCGGCGGGGCCGCGGTCGGCCGGCGCTCCGTAGGCGGGGAACGCCTCGGTGACGGGTCCCGCGTCGACCGGGTCGCCCGGGTACCCGGCGTAGCCCTGGGGCGCCCCGGCTCCGGGGCCGCCGGGCCGGGGGCCGACGGGGCCCGCGGGCTGGGCGTAGTCCGGGCTGTAACCCGATACGGGCGCGCCCGTGGAGCGCGGCGGCGGGAAGTCCGCGCCCGGCGGCGTCGGGGTGCGCCCCGGAAGCGGGGCCCGGGACTGGGGCTGCTGTTGCGGCTGCCCCTGCGGCCGGCCCTGCGCGGGCCCGGGCAGCGGGGCGGCCTGCGCGCCGGGCTGCGCGGCGGACGCCGGGGCGCCCCCGGCGGACTTCCGCGGGGCGAACCAGTTACCGACCGGCTCCCCGCCCTCGGCGGGGGGCGGCTCGGGCGCGGCCTCGATGCGGGTCGGCAGGGGCGGCTTGGCCCCCGGCCCGGGCGCCGGCTGCGCGGAGGACGGCGCGGGGGGCGGCGTCTGCGCCGGCGCGGCGGGCTGCCCCTCGGCGGAGCCTCCCATCGGCTTGCGCACGACCACCGGCGGGATCGGCCGCGAACCGGGGATGTTGATCCGTACCCGGGTCGTCAGGGTGGTCTCGGTCTTGGGCCCGTCGGAATCGGGCGTGGACGGCTTCGAGGTCACAGAGTTCTCCTCCGGGGCGTTCGGCTCGCCGGGCCCGGACGGCGCAGTCGTGGACGGATACCGGCCGGTTCCATACGGCGGCGCACCCGAGGGGTAGGCGGCTCCACCGTGCCCCTGGGGGCCGGAGGACGGACTGTCAGTTTCACGACTCAAGGCAGGTTCTCCCGGTTGGCTCCGCCGCCCGTCATACCGTGCGCGGGCAGCTCGGCGGCCCGTCCACCATACTGGCCGCCGCCCGTAAGCAACTGACCGCCTGGAATCAGGGGTTCCTCACAGCCCCCGCTCCACCTCGTCGGGCGACCCCGGCGACCCCCCGCCCTGCCTGCGGGCCGGTCCCCCGACGGGGTCCGCCACCACGTCACTTGGCGGACGGAGCGGCCGGAACCGGCCGGTCCAGCGGGCCGCGCATCGTGGCACACATCACAGCCAGCACCGTTCCGCCCAAAAGGTAGGCGTACATGCCGATTCCGGACGAACTCAACAGGAAGTCCCCCTCGGGGCGCGGGATGCCGAGGATCACGTACGCGAGGAACCAGCCGGCCGCGGCGCCCCCCACCCCGAGTCCCGTCCCCAACGCGATCCGCCCGCCGAGGAACAGCCCGAAGACGGCCAGCAGGGCGAGGACCAGCCCGCCGGGGAACCACAGGCCGACGACCAGCCAGCCGGCCGCGGCGGTCAGCACGCCCGCCGCCAACAGCCCCAGGCAGGCGGCGATCCGGCCGGGGGTCGGCTTCCCGCTCCCGCTCACGCGTCCACCCCCGCGAAGAGGTCGCGCTCGCGCTCGCCGGCCGGGACGCCCGGTTCGCCCGCCGCGAGTTCGTAGTACTCGCGGACGAACAGCGGCTGCGCCAGGTCGTTGGAGAGGGCGAAGAAGGGGCCGTCCACGGCGATCTGGGTGGCGTGGGCCCGCATGGCGGCGGCCTTGGCCGCCGCGAGGGCCTCCTCCCCGCCGCTGCACCCGCCCTCGGCGCCCTTCTCCCCGTCGGCGCCGATCTCGGCGGTGATCCGCCCGTCGTCGACGACCCCCGGCACGTCCTGCGGCGAGGCCGTCCCGGGGAAGGGGACCGCCGCGCCGGCCGCGCGCAGCCGGGCGAAGCCCTCCCCGACCACCGAGAGCGGGACGCGGTTCCAGTAGACCTTCGCGATCCGGTGCGGTTCGCCGAGGTCGGGGCGGTAGGCGGGGTCCGCGGCCAGTTCCGCGCCGCGCATGGCGACGCGGTGGGCCTGGATGTGGTCGGGGTGGCCGTACCCGCCGTCCGGGTCGTAGGTGACCAGCACCTGCGGGCGGACCTCGCGGACGACCGCGACGAGGTGCGCCGCGGCCTCGTCGACCTCGGTGGACCAGAAGGCTCCCGGCCGGTCGTTCTGCGGCGCGCCCATCATCCCGGAGTCCCGGAAGCGGCCCGCGCCGCCGAGGAACCGGTGGTCGGTGACGCCCAGTTCCGCCATGGCGGCGGCGAGTTCGCCGACGCGGTGCGGGCCGAGCGTGTCGTCGCGGTCGGCCGCCAGGTGGGCGAGACCGGGCGGGATGACCTCGCCCTCCTCACCGAGGGTGCAGGTCACCAGGGTGACGTGGGCACCCTCGGCCGCGTACTTGGCCATGGTGACGCCGTTGTTGATCGACTCGTCGTCCGGGTGCGCGTGCACGAGCAGCAGACGACGGGCGGGAAGACCGTTCATGGCGCTAGCGTACGAGGCGCCTCAGAACTTGAGCCCACTGATCATGCTCGCCACGTTCGACGTGAGCTGATTGAGGGTCGGGGCGATGGTGGAACTCGCCAGGTAGAAGCCGAGCAGCACGCAGACCACCGCATGTCCCGCTTTCAGGCCCGACTTGCGGACCAGCAGGAAGACGACGATCGCCAGCAGCACCACGGCCGAGATCGAGAGTGCCACGGCGTTTCACCTCCACGTCGAGCGGACATCGGTTCGCGTACTCGTGCTCGGCGAGAGTCATACCCACCATGCGCTACGAATCATAACTATCCGTGCCACCTCGGCGATCGAAATCCGGCAGCGCGAGGGGCGTAGGGGCGCACGGGCGGGGTCACGGGGGAGGCCGACCGGACAGGCTGTGCGCCTCTCCGGTCGGCTGTCGGCACCCGCACGGCCGTACAGGGACCAGGCTGCCCGCCCCATATCTCGGGGCAGAAACGGTCAAGTTGCCCGCATGTTAAGCGTGTTGATACGACCGACTGGTCGGGCGGGGCGACGGCACGGGGGTGGCGGGAAATGATCGTCCGCCGCGCTGGGTGGTGCGGATCACCCTCCGGGGCGCCCCTTACGGCGCGGCCCCCTCCGGAGGCGGGGGCACCACCTGTTTCTCCGCGGCGAAGTGACAGGCCGACGGATGGGCCGCCGGACCGGAGGGGAAGACCGCCGGGACGGCGAGCGGCGGGACCTCGGAGGCGCAGCGGGGCTCGGCCTTCCAGCAGCGGGTGCGGAAGCGGCAGCCGGAGGGCGGGTTGGCCGGGGAGGGGACGTCGCCGGTGAGGATGATCCGCTCGCGGTGGGCGCGCGCCTCGGGGTCCGGGACCGGGACGGCCGACAGCAGCGCCTGGGTGTACGGGTGCGTGGGGTGTTCGTAGATCTGGGTGTCGGTGCCGATCTCGACGATCCGGCCCAGGTACATCACGCCGACCCGGTCGGAGATGTGCCGCACGATCGAGAGGTCGTGGGCGATGAAGACGTAGGACAGGCCGAGGTCGTTCTGCAGGCGTTCCAGCAGGTTGACGACCTGGGCCTGCACGGAGACGTCGAGCGCGGAGACCGGTTCGTCGGCGACGATGATCTCGGGCCGCAGGGCCAGGCCGCGGGCGATGCCGATGCGCTGGCGCTGGCCGCCGGAGAACTGGTGCGGGTAGCGGTTGATGTACTCCGGGTTGAGGCCGACCACGTCCAGCAGCTCCTGGACCTTGCGCCGCCGGTCGCCCTTGGGGGCCGCCTCGGGGTGGATCTCGTAGGGCTCGCCGATGATGTCGCCGACCGTCATCCGCGGGTTCAGCGAGGTGTACGGGTCCTGGAAGACCATCTGGATGTTGCGGCGGACGGCCTTCAGGGCGCGGCCGGAGAGCCTGGTGATGTCCTCGCCCCTGTACGAGATCGCGCCCGCGGTCGGCCGCTCCAGGTTGACCAGCATCTTGGCCACGGTCGACTTGCCGCAGCCGGACTCGCCGACGATGCCCAGGGTCTCGCCGGCGCCGAGGCCGAAGGAGACGCCGTCTACCGCCTTGACGGCCCCGACCTGCTTGCGGAAGACGACGCCCTGGGTGAGGGGGTAGTGCTTGACGAGGTCCTTCACTTCCAGCAGGGGCTCAGCCATGGAGGCACTCCTTCCAGAAGAAGCAGGCGCTGGTCCGCTCCTCGGCGACCCGCGCGAGCGGCGGGACCTCGGCCCGGCAGAGCGCCCGGGCCATCGGACAGCGGGGGTTGAAGGCGCAGCCGGGCGGGATGGCGAGCAGGTTGGGCGGCAGGCCCTTGATGGCGTACAGCTCCTGGCCCTTCTGGTCCAGGCGCGGGATGGAGTCCAGCAGGCCGCGGGTGTACGGGTGGGCGGGCGCCTTGTAGATCTCGTGGACGGGGGCCGCCTCGACGATGCGGCCCGCGTACATGACGGCGATCTTGTCCGCGACGTCGGCGACGACGCCGAGGTCGTGGGTGATCAGGATCAGGCCCATGTTGAGCTCGCGCTGGAGCTCGGCGAGCAGGTCCATCACCTGGGCCTGGACGGTCACGTCCAGGGCCGTGGTCGGCTCGTCGGCGATGATCAGCGAGGGTTCCAGGGCCAGCGCCATGGCGATCATGATGCGCTGGCGCATGCCGCCGGAGAACTGGTGCGGGTAGTCCCCCACCCGCTCCCTCGCCGCCGGAATCCTGACCCGGTCCATCAGCTCGACGGCCTTGGCCTTGGCGTCCTTGCGGGACATCCCGCGGTGGACCTCGTACATCTCGCCGAGCTGGGCGCCCACGCTGAGGACCGGGTTCAGGGAGGACAGCGCGTCCTGGAAGATCATGGCCATGTCGGCGCCGCGGATCCTCCTGCGCTCCTCCTCCTTCATCTTCAGGAGGTCCTTGCCCTTGAAGAGGATCTCGCCGCCCGCGATGCGGCCCGGCGGCTGGTCCAGGATGCCCATCACGGCCTGGGCGGTGACCGACTTGCCGGATCCTGATTCGCCGAGGACGGCGAGGGTCTCGCCTTCGTCCACCGAGTAGTCGACGCCGTTGACCGCCTTCGCGACTCCGTCGCGCGTCGTGAATTCCACGTGCAGGTCGCGGACTTCGAGCAGCATGTGCGGGGCTCCTCAGCGCAGCTTGGGGTCGAGGGCGTCGCGCACCGCGTCGCCGAGCATGATGAAGGCGAGCACGGTCAGGCTCAGTGCACCCGCCGGGTAGAGCAGCATGTGCGGGGCGTTGCGGATCTGCGGGGCCGCGTTGGAGATGTCGATGCCCCAGGAGACGGTGGGCGGGCGCAGGCCCACGCCGAGGAAGGACAGGGTGGCCTCCAGGGCGATGTACGTGCCCAGGGCGATGGTCGCGACGACGATGACGGGCGCGACGGCGTTGGGCGCCACGTGCCGCAGCAGCATCCGGCCGTTGCCGGCGCCGAGGGCGCGGGCGGCCTGGACGTAGTCGTTCTGCTTGGCGGTGATCACCGATCCGCGGGCGATGCGGCCGATCTGCGGCCAGCCGAGCAGCACGATGAAGCCGACCACGGGCCAGACGGTGGTGCTGGTGACCACGGACAGGAAGACCAGGCCGCCGAGGACGACGGGGATGCCGAAGAAGATGTCGGCGATCCGGGAGAGCAGCGCGTCCCACCAGCCGCCGAAGAAGCCGGCGAGTCCGCCGAGCGCGGAGCCGAGCAGGGCGGCTCCGAGGGTGGCGCAGATGCCGACGGTGATGGAGGCGCGGGCGCCGTAGACGGTACGGGTGTACACGTCGCAGCCCTGGGTGTCGTAGCCGAAGGGGTGTCCGGGCGAGGAGCCCTGCTGCGACTTGGACAGGTCGCACTGGAGCGGGTCGCCGGAGGCGATGAGCTGGGGCCAGATCGAGATGACGACGAGGAAGAGGATCAGCAGCGAGGAGAGGATGAAGACCGGGTTGCGGCGCAGCTGGTGCCAGGCGTCCGACCACAGCGAGCGGGCCTTCTCCCGGGGTCCGGGGGTCCCGGCGGGTCCGGGCGTCCCCTCCAGGCTCTCGGCCTCTTGCAGGGCCAGATCCATGGCGCCTCCCTGGCCGGTGGGCGAGATCGCCTCGTGCGGGCGGGGGCCGACGGGGTCGTAGCCGCCGGGTCCTTCGGGGCGCTCGGGCTCAGGCATAACGGATCCTCGGGTCCAGGACCGCGTACAGCAGGTCGACGAGCAGGTTCGCCAGCAGGAAGACGATGACGAGGATGGTCACGAAGCCGACGACCGTGGGGGCGTTGTTGCGCAGGATGCCCTGGTAGAGCTGGTAGCCGACGCCGTGGATGTTGAAGATCCGCTCGGTGACGATGGCGCCGCCCATGAGGGCGCCGATGTCGGTGCCGATGAAGGTGACCACGGGGATCAGGGAGTTGCGCAGCAGGTGCCGGGTGATGACCCGGCGGCGCGGGAGCCCCTTGGCCACGGCGGTCCGGACGTAGTCGGCCTTGACGTTCTCGGCGATCGAGGTGCGCGAGAGCCGGGTGACGTAGGCGAGCGAGACGAGGGCGAGCACGATGCCGGGCAGGATCAGCTCGCTGAAGGGGGCGTCCGGGGAGACGGTGGGCCGGACCCAGCCCCATTTGACGCCGAAGAGGTACTGCAGCAGGTAGCCGGTGACGAAGGTCGGCACGGAGATCACGACCAGGGTCATCACCAGCACGCCGGTGTCGACGGACCTGCCGCGGCGCAGGCCGCTGACGACGCCGAGGGTGATGCCGACGAGGACCTCGATGACGATGGCGACGATCGTCAGGCGCAGGGTCACGGGGAAGGCGGTGGCCATCAGGGAGGTGACGCTCTGCCCGTTGAAGGCCGTGCCGAAGTCGCCCTGGAAGATCTGGCCCATGTAGTGGAGGTACTGCTTCCACAGGGGCTGGTCGAGGTAGAGGTCCTTGCGGATGCGGGCCGCGGTGGCGGGGTCGGGGGCCTTGTCCCCGAAGAGGGCCGCGACCGGGTCGCCCAGCGCGTACACCATGAAGAAGATCAGGAACGTGCTGCCGATGAACACCGGGATCATCTGGAGCAGCCGCCGGATCACATAACGTCCCATGGACTGCTCCAGGATCGATCCGTCGGGGGGTCAGCTGACCTTGATCTGGTCGTAGACCGGGACGCTGAACTGGTTGAGGGCCACGTCCGAGATCCGCTCCGCGTAGCCCGCGCTGCCGTTCTGGTACCAGAGCGGGATGGACGGCATCTGCTCGGCGAGGATCTTCTCGGCGTCGCGGAAGGTGGCGGTCGCCTTGGTCGCGTCGCTCTCCCGGTTGGCCTGGTCGATCAGCTTGTCGAAGTCCGGGTTGCTGAACTTGCCGTAGTTGGAGGAGGCGCCGGTGTAGTACAGCGGCTCCAGGAAGTTCTGGATCAGCGGGTAGTCGGCCTGCCAGCCGGAGCGGAAGGGGCCGGTGAGCTTGAAGCCGCTCTGCTGGTTCCTGAAGTCGGCGAAGGTTCCGATGGGGTTGACCGTGCAGACGGGGCCCTCGCCGAGGGCGTTGTTGATGCTGTTGCAGACGGCGTCCATCCACTCGCGGTGCGAGCCGGTGTCCACGTTGGAGGTCAGCGTGACCTTGCCGCCGGGCAGGCCGCCGCCCTCCTGGATGAGCTTCTTGGCCTCTGCCGGGTCGTAGACGCAGGCGTCGCCGCAGGCGGTCGCGGAGAAGCCGCCCTGCTCGCCCAGGGCCGGCGAGGTCCAGTCCTTGGCGGGGGTGCGGGTGTCCCGGAAGATCTGCTTGGTGATCTCGTCGCGGTTGATGGCGCGCGAGATGCCCCGGCGCACCTTCTCCATGCCCTCCTTGCCCCACTGCGGGTCGTACAGGGGGAAGGTGAGGGTCTGGATGATGAGGGCCGGCTGGTTGATGTACCGGTCGCCGAGGTCGTTGCCGACGTTCTTCAGCTGCTGCGCCGGGACGTCGTCGACCAGGTCGAGGTTGCCGGAGATCAGGTCGGTGTAGGCGGTGTTGTTGTCCGTGTAGACCTTCAGGTCCACGCCGCCGTTCTGCGCCTTGTCCTCGCCGGGGTAGCCGTCCCACGTGCGCAGCTTCATGCCGGTGCCCTTGGTGTAGGAGTCCACCGTGTACGGGCCGTTGCCGACGGGCTTGTCCAGCCAGCCGGAGCGGTCGGTGAAGAAGGCCTTGGGCAGCGGGGAGAAGGCCTGGTAGCCGAGGGTCTCGGGCCAAGTGGAGAACTTCTCCTTGAGCGCCACGGTGAAGGTCTTGGGGTCCTTGACGACCAGGCCGCTCATCGTCTTCGTCTTGGGCTCGCCGCTCTTCGGGTGCAGGTCGTCGTAGCCGACGATGTCCGAGAAGAAGGGCGCGTTGTTCTGCTTGTTGCGGACGTCCGCCCCGTAGTTCCAGGCGTCCACGAAGGACTGCGCGGTGACGGGCTCGTCGTTGCTGAACTTCCAGCCGTCCTTCAGCGTGATCGTGAAGTTCTGGCTGTCCGTCGTCTCGATCTTCTCGGCGAGCATGTTCTCGGCCTCGCCGGTCTTCGGGTCGTACCGCTTCAGGCCCCGGAAGATCATGTCGAGCACTTTGCCGCCCTGCACCTCGTTGGTGTTGGCCGGCTCCAGCGGGTTCTGCGGGTCACCCCACGAGGAACTGACGATTCCAGCGCCACCGCCCCCGCCGCTGTCGCTACCGCCGCCGCAGGCCGTCGCCGTCAGGGCGACGGCCACGGCGCACGCGGCCCATGTGGCGTGGGTGGCTCCGCGCATGGAGTGCCTCCTATGGGGTCCCAGGACTCTTAGGGGCCAATGTCACCCGTTGTGGGGTCCCGCACACGCCCGGTTGGACCGATTGCACCCCCGCGTCACGCCCCTGTCACTCCTGCGGGTGCAACGCGAGCTCCCAGGTGTCGACCGCGTAGTGCGGGCGCATCCCGTGCGCCTCGTAGAGCGCGAGTGCGCCGGTTTCGTTGCGGGTGTCCACTCCGAGTCCGACCGTGGCCCGGCCGCGGGCGGCGTAGACGGCGAAGGCGTGGCGCAGCAGGTGGCCGCCGACGCCGCGGCCGCGCGCCTCCTCCCGTACGCCGAGGTGGCTGAGCCAGCCCATGCTGGTGCGGTCGTCCCGGGTGAGCAGCACGGCCGCGTCGCCCGCGCCGGGCAGGCTCGCGATCCACACCAGGGACCAGTCGAGCCCGCGGGCGTCCAGATGGTCCAGCCAGGGCTCGTACGCGCGCTCCACGTGGCCGAAGTGGGTCGCGAAGGTCTCCTCCACCAGGGCGTGGGCCCGGCGGCGGTCGGCCGCGTCGGCGGCGCAGTCGCGCAGGACGAGCCCGGCCGGCGGCTGGGGCGGCGGATCGGCGGCCGGGGCCAGGGGCCGGGTCATGACCTGGTGGCGGCGGACGGTCCGGTAGCCGCGGCCGGTCAGGAGGGCGAGGTCCAGGGTGGGTCGCGCGTTGAGGTGGACCCGCAGCGCGCCCGGTCCGTCTGCGGCGGCCAGTTCGCGGGCCCGTGCCTCCATCAGGTCCAGCAGCAGCGCGGCGGCCCCGCGGTGGCCGGGCAGCACGTAGTGGTCGCCGTCGGCGCGGCCGGGCCCGGAGTCGGCCCGGACCAGGGCGTAGGCCACGAGTCTGCGGCCCTCGAAGGCGACCCAGGAGTCGCTGGCGAGGTCGACGTCGGGGTGGATGAGGTCGGCCTCCACCGTGCTCAGGCAGGTCTCCGGGCGGCCGATCTCGATCATGTCGACGGCGTTGAGCAGGGCGCAGATGTCGGACGCGTCCCCGGGCCCCGCGGGCCGGACGGTCAGCATGGCGGTCATCGGCCCACTCTCGGCCCCGGCGGCCGACGGGTGCAACCGGCTCCGCCCGCAGGGGAAACGCCGAAACGCCGGAGGGAAACGCCGGAGCGCCCGGCGCCGGAGGAGATCCGGTGCCGGGCGCCCTGGGAGGCGTACGCCCGCGGGTCAGACGGCCAGGACGGCCCGCTCCTCCGCGAAGTGGCACGCCGACTCGTGCGCGGCGAAGCCGTCCGCGCCCTTGAAGCGCTCCGGGATCGCCAGCAGCGGCTCCTCGACGGAGCACTTCTCCTGGGCCTTCCAGCAGCGGGTGCGGAAGCGGCAGCCCGAGGGCGGGTTGGCCGGGGAGGGGACGTCGCCGGTGAGGATGATCCGCTCGCGGTGGGCACGGGCCTCGGGGTCCGGGACCGGGACCGCCGACAGCAGCGCCTGGGTGTAGGGGTGCGTCGGGTGCTCGTAGATCTGCTCGTCGGTGCCGATCTCGGCCATCTTGCCGAGGTACATGACGCCGACGCGGTCCGAGATGTGCCGGACGATCGACAGGTCGTGCGCGATGAAGATGTAGGAGAGGTTGAACTCGTCCTGGAGCTTCTCCATCAGGTTGATGACCTGTGCCTGCACCGACACGTCGAGCGCGGAGACCGGCTCGTCGCAGATGATGATCTCCGGGTTGAGCGCGAGGCCGCGGGCGATGCCGATGCGCTGGCGCTGGCCGCCGGAGAACTGGTGCGGGTAGCGGTTGATGTACTCCGGGTTGAGGCCCACGACGTCCAGCAGGTCCTGGACCTTGCGCCGCCGGTCGCCCCTGGGGGCCACCTCGGGGTGGATCTCGTACGTCTCGCCGATGATGTCGCCGACCGTCATGCGCGGGTTCAGCGAGGTGTACGGGTCCTGGAAGACCATCTGGATGTTGCGGCGGACGGCCTTCAGGGCGCGACCGGACAGCTTGGTGATGTCCTGGCCCTTGTAGAAGACCTCGCCGGCGGTGGCCCGCTCCAGGTTCATCAGCAGCTTGGCGACCGTGGACTTGCCGCAGCCGGACTCGCCGACGATGCCCAGGGTCTCGCCCTGGTACAGGTCGAAGGAGATCCCGTCGACGGCCTTGACCGCGCCGACCTGCTTCTTGAACAGGATGCCCTGGGTCAGCGGGAAGTGCTTGACCAGGTTGCGGACCTGGAGGATCGGCTCGCGCCCGGTGGCGTTCTCGGTGGGCTCAGCCATGGATCTGCTCCTTCCAGAAGTGGCACGCGCTGTGGCGGCCCGGCAGCTCGCTGCCGTCCTGCTCGCTGACCGCCTGAAGCGCGGGGATCTCGGAACGGCAGATGTCCTGTGCCGCGATGCAGCGCGGGTTGAAGGAGCAGCCGCTCGGGAGCCGCAGGAGGTTGGGCGGCAGGCCCTTGATGGCGAAGAGCTCCTGGCCCTTCTGGTCGAGGCGCGGGATCGAGTCCAGCAGACCCCGGGTGTAGGGGTGCGCCGGACGCTTGTAGATCTCGTGCACCGGGGCCGTCTCGACGATGCGGCCCGCGTACATGACGGCGATCTTGTCCGCGACGTCGGCGACGACGCCGAGGTCGTGGGTGATCAGGATCAGGCCCATGTTGAGCTCGCGCTGGAGCTCGGCGAGCAGGTCCATCACCTGGGCCTGGACGGTCACGTCGAGGGCCGTGGTCGGCTCGTCGGCGATGATCAGGTCCGGCTCCAGCGCGATCGCCATGGCGATCATGATGCGCTGGCGCATGCCGCCCGAGAAGTGGTGGGGGTAGTCGTCCACGCGCTGCGCGGCAGCGGGGATCTTCACCTTGTCCATCAGCTCGATGGCCTTGAGCCGGGCTTCCTTCTTCGACGCGCCCTGGTGGACGCGGAACATCTCGCCCAGCTGGTAGCCGACGGTGAGCACGGGGTTCAGGGAGGACAGCGCGTCCTGGAAGATCATGGCGATCTTCCGGCCGCGCAGCTGCCGCCGCTCCTCGAAGCCCATCTTGAGCATGTCCTGGCCGCGGAAGAGGATCTCGCCCCGCGGGATCTTGCCGGGGGGCATGTCGAGGATGCCCATGATGGCCTGGGCCGTCACGGACTTGCCGGAGCCCGACTCGCCGAGCACGGCGAGGGTCTCGCCGGCGCTCACGCTGTAGTTGACGCCGTTGACGGCCCTGGCGACGCCGTCGCGGGTGTGGAACTCCACGTGCAGGTCGCGCACTTCGAGGAGCGGCACCTGGGGGTCCCCGTCACGCGGGGAGGGAACACTGCTGGTCTTGTCCATGGTGATCACTTACGCCCTCCTCAGCGCAGCTTCGGGTCGAGGGCGTTGCGAACCGCTTCGCCGAGCATGATGAACGCGAGGACGGTGATGCTGAGCATGATCGAGGGGTAGAAGAGGATGTGCTCCGCCACCCGGATCTGCGCGGCACCGGCGGAGATGTCCACACCCCACGAGATGGTGGGGGACGCGAGGCCGAGACCCAGGTAGGACAGGGTCGCCTCGGCGGCGACGTAACCGCCCAGCGCGATGGTGGCGACGACGATCACCGGTGCCATGGCGTTCGGCAGGATGTGCTTGATCAGGATGCGGGGGGTGCCCGCACCGAGGGCCTTCGCCGCGTGCACGTAGTCGGCCTGCTTCACGGTGATCACCGCGCCGCGCATGACGCGGTTGATCTGCGTCCAGCCGAGGAAGGCGAGGGCGAAGACGACGGTCCACACGGTGCGCTTGGTGAAGGCCTGGAGGACGACCATCGCACCGAGGAGGAAGGGGATGCCGAAGAAGATGTCGGTGACCCGGGACATGATCGCGTCCGTGAGGCCGCCGAAGTAGCCGGAGATCATGCCGGTGATGGAGCCGACGACCGTGACGATCGCGGTCACGCAGACGGCGACGATGATCGAGGCACGGGTGCCGTAGATCAGACGCGCGTAGACGCTGCGGCCCTGGCCGTCGTAGCCGAGCCAGTCGGGCGAACCGACGCTGGCCAGCTCCGGCTTGGTGAGGAAGTGCTTGACCAGGTCGCCCTTGGTGGGGTCGGCGCTGGTGAACAGGCCCGGGAAGGCGGAGATCGTCAGCAGGATGAGGATCAGCACCGACGAGACGAGGAAGTACGGGTTGCGGCGCAGGTCGGCCCAGGCGTCGCCCCAGAGGCTGCGGGCCTTCTCGGCCTTCGCCGGCTCCACCGGAGCGTCGGGGGCGGCCGGGTTCGGGGCCGCCACGGCTTCGATCTTGGTCATGTCAGGCATACCGGATCCTCGGGTCCATGACCGCGTAGAGGAGGTCGACGAGCAGGCTGGCTATCAGGTAGACCACGACGAGGACGGTGACGACACCGACGAGGGTCAGGCCCTCGCGGCGGACGATCGAGTCGTAGATCAGTCCGCCGACGCCCTTGACGTTGAAGATGCCCTCGGTGACGACGGCGCCGCCCATGAGGGCGCCGATGTCGGTACCCAGGAAGGTCACCACGGGGATCATCGAGTTGCGCATCAGGTGGACACCGATGACGCGGCGCTTGGGCAGGCCCTTGGCCACGGCGGTGCGCACGTAGTCGGCGCGGAGGTTCTCGGCCATCGAGGTGCGGGTCAGGCGGGCCACGTAGGCGAGCGAGAGCGATCCCAGGACGATGGCCGGGGCGAGCAGCTCGCTCCACAGCTCGTCGTTGCTGACGTTGGGGTCGATCCAGCCGAGCTGGAAGGCGAACACCGACTTCACGATGAAGCCGAGTACGAAGACCGGCATCGAGATGATCAGCAGCGTGAGGATCAGGACCAGGTTGTCGGCGAGCTTGCCGGCCTTGAGGCCCGCCACGATGCCGAGGCCGAGGCCGAGGACGATCTCGATGCCGAAGGCCATCAGGGCCAGGCGCAGCGTGACCGGGAAGGCGTCGCCGATGACATCGGTGATCTCACGACCACTGCGGATCTGGGACCCGAAGTCGAAGTGGAAGAGGATGCCGGAGATGTAGTTCCAGTACTGCTGAAGGATCGGCAGGTCCAGACCGTGCTCGTGGCGGAGTTTCGCCAGCGTCGCGGGGTCGGTGCCCTTGTCGCCGAAGAGTCCCGCCACAGGGTCGCCGGGCAGGCTGTAGACCATAAAGAAGATGAGCAGGGTCGTCCCGAAGAAGACCGGGATCATCTGGAGCAGTCGTCGTGCGACATAGCGCCCCATCATGCCTCCGTAGAAGATGCGGCAGGCGCAGCCGGACGGGCCCTTTCGCCACGCACGCACGTGACGGGATCGTCACTGCGTCGCGAAAGGGCCCCCCGGGTGGCGCACTGCATATAGGCCCGGATGCGGGCCGGCTTCCCCGCCGGCCCACATCCGTTTCGAGCGGAATTACGCGCTGGGACTTACTTCTTGACCTCGACGTCCTCGATGATCGGGTCGCCGTCCTGGGCGTACTTCACGTTCTGGACCTTCTCCGAGTAGCCCGCGTTGACCTTGTAGTACCAGAGCGGGATGGAGGGCATGTAGTTGACGAGCTCCTTCTCGATGGCCTGGTAGGCCTTCACGGAGTCGTCCAGGCTCGCGGCGGTGTCGGCCGCGGCGATCTTCGCGTCGAGGTCCGCGTTGGTGAAGCCGCCCTGGTTGCCGCTGGCGCCCGTACGGAACAGGTCGCTGACGAAGTTGGCGTTCACCGGGTAGTCGAGGACCCAGCCGGAGCGGTAGATCGACTTGACCTGCTTGGACTTGCGGGCCTGGAGGTCGGCCTGGAAGTCCGGCTTGGCGTCACCGGTGCACTTGACGCCGGTGGCCTGGGTGATGCTGTTGCAGACCGCCTCGACCCATTCCTTGTGACCGCCGTCCGAGTTGAACTGGATGGAGATCTCGTTGTTCGGAACGCCGCCGCCCTCGGCGATGAGCGCCTTGGCCTTCGCGGCGTCGAACTTGGTGACGTCACCGGTGGCGTTCGGCGTGTAGCCGAGGACGCCCTTGGCGACCCAGCCGGTGGCGGGCTCGCGGGTGCCCTGGAGCACCGTCTTGGTGATGGTGTCGCGGTCGATCGCCATCGACAGGCCCTGGATGACCTTCGGGTCGACCGGCTTCGGGGTCTTCCACTGGTCGGCGTAGAACGCGATGGCCAGCGTCTGGACGGCGGAGTACGCCTGGTCCACGGCGCGGTCGCCGAGGTCGGCGCGGTAGACCGGGAGGTCCTTCGGGCCGATGGTGCGCAGGACGTCGACGTTGCCGGACTTCAGGTCCTCGTAGGCGGTCTCGACGGTGGAGTAGTTCTTGAGGACCACACCGCCGTTCTTCGCCTTGTTCTCGCCCTTGTAGTCGTCGAAGCGGGTCAGCTCGATCTGCTTCTTGTGCTCCCAGGACTTGAACTTGTACGGGCCGTTGCCGACCGGCTTCTCACCGGCGGCCGCGGGGTCCTTGTAGAAGGACTCCGGCAGCGGGGAGAAGACCTCGTAGCCGAGCTTGTACGCGAAGTACGGGACCGCGTTCGCGAGCTCGATGGTGAAGGTGTTCTCGTCGACGACCTTCAGGCCCTCCATCGCGGTGCCGGCGGGCTTGGCGCCCTCGGCCTCGGGGTGGACGGTCTCGAAGCCCTTGATGTCCGCGAACCAGGACGCGTTGCCCTGCTTGTTGTCGATGTTCGCGGCCCAGTTCCAGGCCTTGACGTACGAGTCGGCGGTCACCTTGGTGCCGTCGTGGAACGTCCAGCCCGACTTCAGCTTGACGGTCCAGAGCTTGCTGTCCTTGGACTCGACGGACTCGGCGTTGACCATGGTCAGCTTGCCGTCGGCGTCGTAGTCGACCAGCTGCGAGAACAGCCCCGACATGGCGATGGAGCCGTTGGACTCCATCGTGTCGGCCGGGTGGAGGAGCTTCTCCGGCTCGCCCACCTCGATCGAGTAGATACCGTTCGGGTCAACCTCACCCTTGGCGGCGTCGCCCTTGTCGCCACCGCCGCAGGCGGTCGCTGCCAGGGCGACGACAATCGCGCCCGCTACCCACTTGGCGCTCTTGGCACCGCGCATGGGTTTCCTCCTCATGAGTCCACTGTCGAATGTGAGGGGCACGGAGACGTTTCGCCGACACCCCTGACGGCGATAGGAAACAAGTGCCCCGAGTGTGCTCGTGAGTCGACGCTCCCCACGGCGTGTGACCCATTGACCCGAGCTCAATGGAGCCATCCTCAAGGACACCCAGGCCGTAAACCACACTTGCGTGGTCTCGTTTTCGCAACATCATCACATGTCGAAAACCCGATATCCGGACAAACGGATAGGAGACAGACACGTGCGAAACGGACGGTTAGCTCATCTTCCGGAGTGTCACGGTCGGTATGCGGACATCAGAACGCAACAATCCGTTTGACAGACGTCTACAGCCCCGCCCGCCACGGAGTCCGTGACGGGCGGGGCTGCAGGGTTTTGCCACTGTTTCGACCACCGCCGGAGCCGCTCGCGCGGCGCCGGGGTGACGCGGGTGCTACTTGCCGGACTTGGCGCGCGACGCGGTGCGCGAACGGTCCTTCTGGTCCAGGACGACCTTGCGGATGCGGACCGCCTCCGGGGTCACCTCGACGCACTCGTCGTCGCGGCAGAACTCCAGGGACTGCTCCAGGGAGAGCTTGCGCGGCGGCACCACGTTCTCGGTGTTGTCCGCGGAAGCCGCACGCATGTTGGTGAGCTTCTTCTCCTTGGTGATGTTCACGTCCATGTCGTCGGAGCGCGAGTTCTCGCCGACGATCATGCCCTCGTACACCTCGGTGCCGGGGTCGGTGAACAGGACGCCGCGCTCCTGGAGGTTGATCATCGCGAACGGCGTGACCGAGCCGGCGCGGTCGGCGACCAGGGAGCCGTTGTTGCGGGTCACCAGCGGGCCGAACCACGGCTCGTGGCCCTCGTGGATCGAGTGGGCGATACCGGTGCCGCGCGTGCCCGTCAGGAACTCCGTACGGAAGCCGATGAGGCCGCGCGACGGGACGACGAACTCCATGCGGACCCAGCCGGAGCCGTGGTTCGACATGTTGTCCATGCGGCCCTTGCGGACGCCCATGAGCTGCGTGACGGCGCCCATGTGCTCCTCGGGGACGTCGATGGTCATGCGCTCGACCGGCTCGTGCACCTTGCCGTCGATGACCTGCGTGACCACCTGCGGCTTGCCGATGGTCAGCTCGAAGCCCTCGCGGCGCATCTGCTCGACCAGGATGGCCAGCGCGAGCTCACCGCGGCCCTGGACCTCCCAGGCGTCGGGACGCTCGGTGTCCAGGACGCGGAGCGAGACGTTGCCGACGAGCTCGCGGTCGAGGCGGTCCTTGACCTGGCGGGCGGTGACCTTGCGGTCCTTGACCGCGGACTTGGCGTCCGCGCCCTTGCCGCTGCCGCCGCGGCCGACCATCGGGGAGGTGTTCGTGCCGATGGTCATGGAGATCGCCGGCTCGTCGACCGAGATCAGCGGAAGCGCGATCGGGTTCTCCGGGTCGGCCAGGGTCTCGCCGATCATGATGTCGGGGAAACCGGCGACCGCGCAGATGTCACCCGGGCCCGCCACCTCGGCCGGCTTGCGGGTGAGCGCCTCGGTCATCATCAGCTCGGTGATGCGGACGTTGGAGATGGTGCCGTCACGCTTGATCCACGCGACGGTCTGGCCCTTGCGGAGCTCACCCTGCTCGACGCGGACCAGGGCGATGCGGCCGAGGAAGTTGTCGGCGTCCAGGTTGGTGACGTGGGCCTGGAGCGGGGCCTCCTCGTCGTACACCGGGGCGGGGACGTGCTCCAGGATGGTGGAGAAGAACGGCTCCAGGCTGTCGCTGTCCGCGGGGACGGTGCCGTCCTCCGGCTTGGTCAGCGACGCGACGCCGTCACGGCCGCAGGCGTAGACGATCGGGAACTCGATCTGCTCCTCGTCCGCGTCCAGGTCCAGGAAGAGGTCGTACGTCTCGTTGACGACCTCGTCGATCCGGGAGTCCGGACGGTCGGTCTTGTTGATGCAGAGGATGACCGGCATCTTCGCCTGCAGGGCCTTGCGCAGGACGAAGCGGGTCTGGGGCAGCGGACCCTCCGAGGCGTCCACCAGCAGGACGACCGCGTCCACCATCGACAGGCCGCGCTCGACTTCACCACCGAAGTCGGCGTGGCCGGGGGTGTCGATGATGTTGATCGTGATGGGCGCCCCGCCGTCCTTGGGGTGGTACTTCACCGCCGTGTTCTTGGCGAGGATCGTGATGCCCTTCTCACGCTCCAGGTCGTTCGAGTCCATCATGCGGTCGTCGAGGTGCTGGTGGGCGGCGAAGGCACCGGCCTGCTTGAGCATGGCATCGACGATGGTCGTCTTGCCATGGTCGACGTGGGCGACGATGGCGACGTTACGGATGTCGTGGCGCGTGGGCACTTCGGCGCTTCTCCCGGGATCGTGGATGGCGTCGCGTACGGCCTGGCACGCGCGCCTCGACCGGGCGAAAACCTGCCACGGCCTTACCCCATCCTACGTCGCGCAGCGGGAACTGGCTGCCGGGGGGTCTGTCAAGGGGCCGGACGAATGAGGGCGGCCGAGGGCGGGGTGGGGAGCCTCGACCGCCGTACCGGCCTGTGTTCATGCGGGTCAACGGGTATGCACGACCTTGCCCGCCGGGGGTCCGGCGGGCAAGGAACTTGAGTCACATCTGAGCTTGCGACCCGCCGGTCAACCTGTCTGGAACCGGTTTGTCACCACTTCTTCTCCGCCATGGACCGGTGGCCCCCGCCCGGATTCACCGGTTCACCCGTTCACCGCTTCTTCCCGTCCTTGGCGGCCGCCGGCTTCTTCCAGCCGATGTCCTGGAACCGGGGCGCGGCCAGACCGAAGGCCCCGGCGTTGACCAGGCTCGGCTTCGCCGCCACCAGCTCGGGCCGCTGGTAGAGGGGGATGGAGCCGGCCGCGGCCCAGATCCGGGCGTCCGCCTTGCGCACCAGCTCCCGCGACTGGTCCTCGTCCAGTTCGCCGACGGCCTGGTCGAAGAGCTGGTCGATGTGGTCGGTGCCGACCCGGGTGTAGTTCTGCTCGACGAGGAGCGAGCCGTCCGCGGCCGGCTCCGGCTTGGCGAAGATCGGCCGGGCGTCGGTGGCCGGGTAGGCGGTGGCGGGCCACGAGTAGAGCGCCAGGTCGTACTGGCCCGAGGCGATGTGGTCCTTGAAGAAGCTCTCGTCGGCCACCTTGGTGATCTCGGTGCGCACGCCGATCTTCTGCAGCATCCGGCCGATCCGCTCGCCGACCGCGCGCAGCGGTTCGGAGCCGGGCCCCGCCGGGAGGACGAAGCGGAGGCTCAGCGCCCTGCCGTCCTTGGCCAGCACGGAGCCGGAGGTGCGGGACGCCTGCTCGGCCGGACGCGGGGAGGCCGTCTCCCCGTCGGCCGCCTCCGTGTCCCCGTCGGCCGCCTCCGCCGCCGCGCCGTCGAGGGCCGGGCTGCGCTTGCCGTCGTCCTCCTCCTCCCCCGCCGCCGCGGCCTGCGTCAGCAGCGAGGCCCGCTGCTCGGCCGCGAACGGGGCCGGGGCCAGGACCGGGGAGGGCCCGTCCGGCTCCGCGCCCCGGGCGATGGCGTCCGCGTCGACGACCTCGCCGTCGGGGGCGTGCCGCGGGTCCTCGGCGACGAGGCCGTCGCCGCTGTACCGGCTGGGGCCTTCGGGACGGATGCCGGGCACGGACTGCCGGTCGGTGTTGCGGCCGTCGTCGCCCACGATGTACAGGCCGTCGTTCCCGGTGCCCGGGCCCGCCGGGGTCTTCGCGTCGTCCTGCTTGGCGCCCTGGGGGCCCGCCTTGGCCCCGGCCGGCTCGGTGATCTTGCCGTCCCGGCGCCAGCCGGCGTCCGCCAGCAGGGCCTGGGCCGCCCGGGTGTCCTGGCCGCCCAGGGCCTCGCTGTTGTCGGCGTACGCCCGCTGCCCGGCGAGGGCCACGTGGCTGCCGACGGGCTTCGCCGGCAGGCCCAGCGGCTTCAGCACGATCTCGGCCAGCGCCGTGCGGTCCAGGGCCCGGGCGATGGCCCGGCGCACGCGCTCGTCCGAGAGCGGTCCGGAGGCGCCGTTCATCGCGAGCTGGGTGTAGGACGGCTCCAGGGACTTGCGGACGGCGAAGGTCCGCAGGGCCGCCTGCTCCTGCGCGTACCTCTTGACCGCCGCGGCGGTCTTCTCGCGGGTCTCCGCCTCCGCCGCGGCCTCGGCCTCGTCCGCGCCGAAGGCCCTCGCCCACGACAGGGTGGCCTGGGCCGCGGTCAGCGAGGCGCCCGGCCCGTGCGCCGGGGCACCGCCCGATCCGGCGCCGTTCGATCCGGCGCCGCCCTTGCCGGAGGCGTCCCGGCGGGCCAGCGCGATCCGCTCGGCGCCCGCACGGTCGATGTCGGCCAGGTCGACCTTCCCGGACGCCAGCGCGGCCGGCCGCTCGGCCCGCGGCACCGCCGTCAGGACCATCGAGTCGAGCTTGGCCGCCTGCCCCCACCAGCGTGCGTTGCGGGTCAGGGTCGCGGTGCCGGTCCTCTTGTCGATCGCCCCGAGGTCGAAGGGGCCCGCGGTGACCTTGAGGGCACCCCGGGCACCCTCGTTGAAGGCGTCCGGGGTGCCGGTGACCTGCTTGGGGTAGAGCGGCGTGAACAGGGAGCGCCAGTCGGTGTACGGCTTGGCGAAGGTGACCTTCACCTCCAGGTCGGTCTTGCCCCGCTCGATCTTCTCGATCCGGTCGTAGCCCGCGTTGCGGGCCGTCCAGTACGCCGAGTCCTTGCCGTTGAGGGCCCGCCACTGCGCCAGGAAGTCGGCGGCGCCGATCTCGCGGCCGTCGCTCCACACCGCCTGCTGGTTCAGCTTGTACAGGACCACCTGCTTGGGCTCGCGCTCGACGACCTCGGCCTTCTCCAGGTAGTCGGGATTGGCCGCCGGCCGCCCCTTGGCGTCCAGCACGAAGAGCTGGGGCAGCACCGCCCCCGCGATCCGGTTGGTCGTGGCGTCCGCGTCGGCCTGGAAGGTGTTCAGCGTGACGGGGAGGGCGTCCACCGCCCAGCGCAGCACACCCCCGTCGGCGACCCGGTCGCGGGCGGTCGCGGCGATGTCCGGCCCTGCGGCGGCCTTGCCGCCCTCGTCGTCACCCGCGCCGCAGCCCGTGAGCAGCGGCAGTGCGAGGACTCCCGAGGTCAGGAGCGCCAAGGACCTGCGCCTTCTCTGGGACATGGGTGGTACCTCCGGGGCGGGGCGTGGGGGAGCATGATCACGTTTGGCGGTATATGGAGCTGATCACACCGGTTGCCGAACCCCACTGAAATCCACGGCCCGCCGGACCCCCCGCAGCCGCCTCGCGCCACGCCGCGAACCCCACCCGTGCGGACCAATCCGGCTTGCGCGCCACCCGCGCCCCCTCGGACGGGGGAGGGCGGCGGGAAGGGGAGCGGGGTTCCGGCCGGAGCGCACACTTCACGCCTGCGCGCCCGCAATCGATGCACGTCCCTTCACAACCGGGGACGGGAGGCGCGACACTCGCAGGCGCACATGAGCGTTGCCACCGCACCCCCGCGGAAGTGAGGGCAGGAATCATGTCCCAGCACGACGATCTGAGCGCCGTACGGCGCAGCCTGGACGAGCTGACCCGCAAGGTCGAACGGCTGGAGCGGCAGGCCGGCCGGCAGCGGCCCGCGGGCCCGGCCGAGCCGGACCCGTCCCGGATGGTGACGGTCCCGGACACCCCGTACGACAGCACGCTGTGGACCGACTCCGACGACGAGGGGCTCGGCGCCCGCGACCGCCGCGCCCCCTGACGCCGTCCCGCCACGGCCCCGCGCGCAGACCCGCACCCCATCGGGCCGCGGCCGCCCCCCGGCGGCCGGGCCTCCTGGGCCACCCCTCATCACTCCACCCGGAGTCCCCTTTGGCCACAGGCACGGAACCACCCCAGCAGCGGCCCACCGGCGTCCACGGCGCCTCCCGGGCCGCGATCGGAGCCCGGCACCTGCGGACCGACCGGTGGTGGCTGGCCCCCGCCGGCACCGCGGCCGGGCTGCTCGCCTTCATCGTCTACTCGTCCTGGCGGGCCTTCGCCGACTCCCGGTACTACGCGGCCCCGTACGTCTCCCCGTTCTACTCCCCGTGCCTCGCGGAGAACTGCCGGGAGATGCGCGGCGGGCCCAACTGGGCCCTGTTCGGCGACTGGTGGGGCCTCTCCCCCGCCCTGCTGATCCTGATCTTCCCGCTCGGCTTCCGGCTGACCTGCTACTACTACCGCAAGGCCTACTACCGGGGCTTCTGGGCCTCGCCGCCCGCCTGCGCCGTGGCCGAACCGCACGCCAGGTACACGGGTGAGACCCGCTTCCCGCTGGTCCTCCAGAACCTGCACCGGTACTTCTTCTACGCCGCGGTCCCGGTCGCGGGCATCCTCACGTACGACACCGTGCTGACCTTCCGCGACGAGCACTACGCGTGGGGGCACATGGGCCTCGGGACGCTGCTGTTCGTCGTCAACATCACGCTGATCTGGGCGTACACGCTGTCCTGCCACTCCTGCCGGCACATCATGGGCGGCCGCCTCAAGCACTTCTCCGAGCACCCGGTCCGCTACCGCCTGTGGGGCTGGATCAGCCGCCTCAACTCCCGCCACATGCAGCTGGCGTGGGCCTCGCTGATCAGTGTGGCCCTGTCCGACTTCTACGTGTACCTGTTGGCCGGCGGCGCCTTCACCGACCCGAGGATCTTCTGAGATGGCCCAAGTGGAACGGCAGCAGTGGGACGTGGTCGTGGTCGGCGCGGGAGGCGCCGGGCTGCGCGCCGCGATCGAGGCCCGCGAGCGCGGCGCCCGTACGGCCGTGATCTGCAAGTCCCTCTTCGGGAAGGCCCACACGGTGATGGCGGAGGGCGGCATCGCCGCCTCCCTGGGCAACGTCAACGAGGGCGACAACTGGCAGGTGCACTTCCGCGACACGATGCGGGGCGGCAAGTTTTTGAACCAGTGGCGGATGGCGGAGTTGCACGCGAAGGAGGCGCCGGACCGGGTCTGGGAGCTGGAGACCTGGGGCGCCCTCTTCGACCGCACGCCCGACGGGCGGATATCGCAGCGCAACTTCGGCGGCCACGAGTACCCGCGCCTCGCGCACGTCGGCGACCGCACCGGCCTGGAGCTGATCCGGACCCTCCAGCAGAAGATCGTGCAGCTCCAGCAGGAGGACTTCAAGGAGTACGGGGATTACGAGGCCCGGCTCAAGGTCTTCCAGGAGTGCACGGTCACCAGGGTCCTGAAGGACGGGGAGAAGGTGTCCGGCACCTTCTGCTACGAGCGCGAGAGCGGCCGCTTCTTCGTGCTGGAGGCCCCGGCGGTGGTCCTGGCCACGGGCGGCATCGGCAAGTCCTTCAAGACCACCTCCAACTCGTGGGAGTACACGGGCGACGGGCACGCGCTGGCCCTGCTGGCCGGGGCCCCGCTGCTGAACATGGAGTTCGTGCAGTTCCACCCCACGGGCATGGTCTGGCCGCCGTCGGTGAAGGGCATCCTCGTCACCGAGTCGGTGCGCGGCGACGGCGGGGTGCTGCGCAACTCCGAGGGCAGGCGCTTCATGTTCGACTACGTCCCGGACGTCTTCAAGGAGAAGTACGCCGAGTCGGAGGAGGAGGGCGACCGCTGGTACGAGGACCCGGACCACAACCGGCGTCCCCCCGAGCTGCTCCCCCGCGACGAGGTGGCCCGGGCCATCAACTCCGAGGTGAAGGCGGGCCGCGGCTCCCCGCACGGCGGGGTCTTCCTGGACGTGTCCACGCGGATGTCCGCGGAGCGGATCAAACGGCGGCTGCCCTCCATGTACCACCAGTTCAAGGAGCTGGCGGACGTGGACATCACCGCGGAGGCGATGGAGGTCGGCCCGACCTGCCACTACGTCATGGGCGGGATCGCGGTCGACTCGGACACGGCCGCCACGGTCGGGGTGCCGGGGCTGTTCGCGGCGGGCGAGGTCGCGGGCGGGATGCACGGCTCGAACCGGCTCGGCGGGAACTCCCTGTCCGACCTGCTGGTCTTCGGCCGGCGGGCCGGCCTGTACGCCGCCGGGTACGCCGCCGCCGATGCCGGGCGCCCGGCCGCCTCCCAGGCGCAGATCGACGCGGCCGCCGCGGAGGCCCTGGCCCCCTTCCGCGC
Source organism: Streptomyces sp. NPDC058674 (assembly GCF_042716505.1). NCBI lineage: Bacteria > Bacillati > Actinomycetota > Actinomycetes > Kitasatosporales > Streptomycetaceae > Streptomyces > Streptomyces sp. NPDC058674. The sequence continues at coordinate 35,537 of NZ_JBHXSC010000022.1, read as the reverse complement.
CCCCGAGGGCGCGGAGAACCCGTACACGCTCCACCAGGAGCTCCAGACGGCCATGAACGACCTGGTCGGGATCATCCGCCGGGAGGGCGAGATGGCCGAGGCGCTGGAGCGGCTCGCGGGCCTGCGCGTACGGGCCTCCCGGGCCGGTGTGGAGGGGCACCGGCAGTTCAACCCGGGCTGGCACCTGGCGCTGGACCTGCGCAACATGCTGCTGGTCGGCGAGTGCGTGGCCCGCGCGGCCCTGGAGCGCACCGAGAGCCGGGGCGGGCACACCCGCGAGGACTGCCCGGCAATGGAGCGGAGCTGGCGCCCGGTGAACCTGCTGTGCCGTCCGGTGGAGCCCGCCCCGGCGGACCCGGCGGCCGACCGGATCGCCCTCGTACGCACCCGCACGCAGCCCATCCGTCCCGACCTGCTCGCACTGTTCGAGAAGGAAGAGCTGGTCAAGTACCTCGCCGAAGAGGAGCTCCACGAGTGACTACCTACGACGCACGCTTCCGGATCTGGCGGGGCGACGCGGAGGGCGGCGAGCTGCGGGACTTCACCGTCGAGGTGAACGACGGCGAGGTGGTGCTGGACATCGTCCACCGGCTGCAGGCGACGCAGGCCCCGGATCTCGCGGTGCGCTGGAACTGCAAGGCGGGCAAGTGCGGCTCGTGCAGCGCGGAGGTCAACGGCCGGCCGCGGCTGATGTGCATGACGCGGATGTCCACCTTCGAGAGGGAGGAGACGGTCACCGTCACCCCGCTGCGGGCCTTCCCGGTGATCCGGGACCTGGTCACGGACGTGTCCTTCAACTACGCCAAGGCACGGGAGGTCCCCGCCTTCGTGCCGCCCGCGGGGGTGGCGCCGGGCGCGTACCGGATGCGGCAGGTGGACGTGGAGCGCTCGCAGGAGTTCCGCAAGTGCATCGAGTGCTTCCTGTGCCAGGACACCTGCCACGTGGTCCGTGACCACGAGGAGAACAAGACCGTCTTCGCGGGCCCCCGCTTCCTGATGCGGGTGGCGGAGCTGGACATGCACCCGCTGGACGCGGCGGCGGAGGTGGGCCTGGACCGCAAGCGCACGGCGCAGGAGGAGCACGGGCTCGGGCTCTGCAACATCACCAAGTGCTGCACGGAGGTCTGCCCCGAGGGAATCAAGATCACCGACAACGCCCTGATCCCGCTGAAGGAGCGGGTGGTGGACCGCTCGTACGACCCGCTCGTCTGGCTCGGCAACAAGATCGGCAGGCGCTCGGGCCCTGCGTAGCGGGCACCGGGCACCAGCGGAACCGGGGGCCGTCCGCGGTCCCCGGCTCCGCGTGCGGCGGCAGGAATCCGCCCATACCCTCCGAATTGTGATTCCGCCGAGAAGCAGGACGCCGAGACGCACCGCCGCGGACATACCCCTGCGGGCCGCGATGGCCCTGGCCGCCGCGCTGCTGGCGCTCGGCGGCTGGGGGGTGGCCGGGGCGCCGCCCGCACGGGCGGACGACCCGGTCACCCTTTCGCAGCAGGGGCAGATCACCGACCGGGTGGACGCGCTGGGCGACCGGAGGGCCCAGGTCGCCGCCGCGCTCGACACGCTCTACGCCGAGCGCCGCATCCAGCTGTTCGTGGCGTACGTAAGGGACTTCTCCGGGCGCTCGGCCCAGAGCTGGGCCGACGCCACGGCCGAGAAGAACGGCCTGGGCCAGAACGACGTGCTGCTGGCGGTCGCGACCGGCGCCCGGCAGTACGCCTACTCGGCCGACGTCCAGTCGGGTTTCACCGAGCAGCAGCTCGCGACCGTCGCGCAGACCGCCATCGAGCCGGCCCTGAAGCAGAACGACTGGGCGGGGGCCGCCATCGGCGCGGCGCACGGCTACGCCGCCGTGCTCGGCGGCCTGCCCGTCCCGGTGCCCACGATCACTCCCGGACCGGCGGACCCCGGCGGCGCGGCGGGCGGCGAGAGCGGGGCCGGGGACTTCGTGCTCCCGGTGGTCGCGGTCGGCGCGGCCGGCGCCCTCGGCGCCTACGCGTACCGCCGGCGACGGCGCGGGGGCGGCGCCGGGCGCGGCACCAGCGCCGGCCCGGGCTGGGGCGGAGGGGCTCCGGCGCAGCTCCCGCTGCCGGACCTGGACGCGCACGCGAAGGCGCTGCTGGTGGAGACCGACGACGCGATCCGCACCAGCACGGAGGAGTTGGGCTTCGCCTCGGCCCAGTTCGGCGACGAGGCGGTCGTGCCCTTCACCGAGGCCCTCGCACACGCCAAGGACGAGCTGACCCACGCCTTCCGGCTGCGCCAGCAGCTGGACGACGCCTACCCGGAGGACGACGCGACCCGGCGGCGGATGCTGGACGAGATCGTCGCCCGGTGCACCGGGGCGAACCGTCTGCTCGACGCGCAGGCGGCGGACTTCGACCGGCTGCGGGACCTGGAGAAGAACGCCCCGCAGGCCCTGGCCACGGTGGAGGAGCACTTCCGGGCGCTGTCCGGGCGCACCACGACGGCGGTGGCCACCCTGACCGCGCTGGCGCTGCGGTACGCGGACTCCGCGTCGGCGCCCGTGGCCTCCAACCCGCAACAGGCCGAGGACCGGCTGCTGTTCGCGACGACGAGTCTCGGCGAGGCGCGCGCGGCGGTCACGGCCGGCGACAACGGCAGGGCGGCCGTGCACGTGCGGGCCGCCGAGAGCGCGGTGGACCAGGCCGCGACCCTGGTCGACGCGGTCGAGCGGCGGGCCCAGGAGCTCGCGGAGGCGGCGGGGAAGCTGCCGGGCGCCCTCACCGAGGCGGAGACCGACCTCGCGGACGCCCGCGGCCTGCTGACCGGTACCGCACCGGGCACCTCGACGGCGGACCTGCGCGGCCGGATCGGCCGGGCGGAGGCGGTCCTGGCCGACGTACGCCGGCAGCAGGCGGCCGGCCGGTACGACCCGATCGACGCCCTGCGCCGCGTGGACGAGGCGGACGCGGCCCTCGACGAGGCCCTGGCCGGGGCCCGCGAGCGTGAGTCCGGCCGTCAACGCGCGGCGGCCCTGCTCGACCAGGCCCTGCTCTCGGCCCGCAGCGCGATCGGCGCGGCCACGGACTACGTCACCACCAGCCGGGGCGCGGTCGGCAGCCGGGCCCGTACCCGGCTGGCGGAGGCGGGCCGGCACCTGGAGCGCGCGATGGCCCTGGCGTCCGCGGACCCCTCGGGGGCGCTGGCGGAGGCCCAGCGGGCGGACCACCTCGCCCGGGAGGCGCAGCAGCTGGCGGAGCAGGACGTACGGGGCTACCAGGACCCGTACGGCGGCCGGCGCTCCGGCGGCGGCCAGGGCGGCGCGGTGCTCGGCGGGATCATCCTCGGCGAGATCCTGCGCGGAGGGGGCGGCTTCGGCGGCCGGGGAGGGGGCTTCGGCGGCGGCTTCGGGGGCGGCGGGGGCTCCGGTCCCGGCTCCTTCGGGGGCGGCGGAACCCGCGGCCGCATGGGCGGCGGGGGCCGCTTCTGAACCGCGGCGCGGACAGCGGCCGACGCCCCCGGCGGCCGGTACCGGACCATCCCCACCAGGAGGGACCCACCATGAGCAAGCAGACCGTCCTCGGCCGCGTCACCCAGCTCGCCAAGGCCAACATCAACGCACTGCTGGACCAGGCGGAGGACCCGCAGAAGATGCTGGACCAGCTGATCCGCGACTACACGAACAACATCTCCGAGGCCGAGCAGGCGGTCGCGACGACCATCGGGAACCTGCGGATGCTGGAGGCGGACCACGCGCAGGACGTGGAGGCGGCCACGGAGTGGGGCGGCAAGGCCCTCGCGGCGAGCCGGAAGGCGGACGAGCTGCGCGCGTCGGGCTCGGCGGCGGACGCCGACAGGTTCGACAACCTGGCCAAGGTGGCGCTGGGCCGCCAGCTGCAGTCCGAGAAGGAGGCGAAGACGGCGGAGCCGGTGATCGCCGCCCAGACGGAGGTCGTCGACCGGCTGAAGTCGGGCCTGGACTCGATGCGGGGAAAGCTGACGGAGCTCCAGGCCAAGCGGGACGAGCTCGTCGCCCGGGCCAGGACCGCGCAGGCGCAGAACACGATGCTGGACGCGGTCAAGAACATCGACGTCATGGACCCGACGAGCGACCTGAACCGCTTCGAGGAGAAGGTCCGGCGCGAGGAGGCCATGGCGATGGGGAAGCAGGAGCTGGCGGCGTCCTCGCTGGACGCGCAGTTCGAGTCCCTGGAGGACCTCGGCAAGACCTCGGAGATCGAGACCCGGCTCGCCGCGCTCAAGCAGGGCCGGCCCGCCTGACCACTCCCCGGTGAGCGGGCGCCCGGGACGGGGTGCGCCGGGCCGTCCCGCGGGGCCGGCCCGTCCCGCGGGGCCCGCCGTCCCTTCCGGACGTGCGGGGCGGGGTCCGCGGGCCCGGCACGTTCCGCCCGCGGGCCCGGCACGATCCGGCAGGGCCGGCCTATCCGCCGTACATGCTCAGCAGCTGCTCCGCCGACAGTTCGGCCACCGCCTCGGCCACCGCGCCGGGCAGCGGCAGTTCGAACCACACCGTCTTGCCGCGGTGCGTGCGCCGGGTGCCCCAGCCGGCGGAGAGCAGTCCGACGAGCTGGAGGCCGCGGCCGCCCTCGTCCGTGTCACGGGCCCGGCGCCGCCTCGGCTGCGCCAGGTTCGCGTCCCAGACCTCGCACACCAGGGTGCGGTCGAGCAGGAGCCGAAGCCGGATCTCCCCCTCGCCGTACCGGAGGGCGTTCGTGACCAGCTCGCTGACCAGCAGCTCCGTGGTGTCCAGGAGCCCCTCCAGACCCCACGCCGGCAGCTTGGCCCGCGCCAGCTCCCGGGCCCGGCCCACCGAGCGGGCCTCGCGCGGCAGCTGCCAGTCGCCCACCGCGTCCACCGGCAGGCCCTGTACCCGCGCCATCAGCAGGGCGATGTCGTCCTCCCCGTGCCGGGTGTCGAGGGTGTTCAGCACGTGGTCGCAGACGTCCTCCAGCGGCCGGACCGGATCGGCCAGCGCCTCCCGCAGTCCGCGCAGCCCCTCCTCCAGCGGGTGGTCCCGGGACTCCACGAGCCCGTCGGTGTAGAGCGCGAGCAGCGCCCCCTCCGGGAGTTCCACCTCCACCTCCTCGAACGGCTCCCCGCCCACGCCCAGCGGCATGCCGGGCGGCACCTCCAGCAGGAGCGCGGGCCGCGGCACCCCCTCCTCGTCCGGCGGCTCCACCAGCACGGGCGGCATGTGGCCGGCGTTGGCGATGGTGCAGCGCCGGGTGACCGGGTCGTAGACCGCGTAGACGCAGGTCGCCAGGTAGACCTCGGAGCGGTCGGCGTCCCGCGAGTGCAGGGCCGCCCGGGAGGCCTGCTGCGATCCGCCGGGCGCCCCGAGCCCGCGGGCGACCTCGTCCAGCGCCGTCAGCACCTCCGCCGGTTCGAGGTCCAGCAGGGCCAGGGTCCGTACGGCGGTGCGCAGCTCCCCCATCGCGACGGCGGCCCGCAGGCCGCGGCCCATGACGTCGCCGACGACCAGGGCCGTGCGGTGGCCGGGCAGTTCGATGACGTCGAACCAGTCCCCGCCGACCTCGGTCGCCGCGTTCCCCGGCAGGTACCGGCAGGCGATGTCCAGGCCGGCCGCCTCCGGGTCGCCGGGCGGCAGCAGGCTGCGCTGCAGGATCAGGGCCCGCTCGTGCTCGCGCCGGTAGAGGCGCGCGTTGTCGATGCAGACGGCGGCCCGTGCGGCGAGCTCCACGGCGACCGCCCGGTCGCGCTCGCCGAAGGGCTCGCTGCCCTTCGTACGGGAGAACTGCGCGAGCCCGACCACGGTGTCGTGGGCGACCATCGGCACGATCAGCGTGGACTGCACGAGGTCTTCCGGTCCCCCGCCCTCGACGAGCCGCGTCCGCGCGGTGCGCAGGGCGAGCGCGCCCGGGGAGGCCGCCGGATACCGGTGGATCTCCCCTACGGAGACCAGCGCGTCCGGGCCCGACAGCGGGGCGTCGGAGACCGCCGAGGCGAAGGCCACCCGCCGCAGCGGCAGGGAGGGCGCACGTCCGGACCCTTGGCCGGGCAGCGAGGGCACCCCGGGACCCTGCGGCCGGGCAGGGCGGTCGTCGTCGCCGAGCAGCAGCCCCTGGTAGAGGTCCACGGCGGCCAGGTCGCAGAAGCCGGGGACGGTCACGTCCAGCAGCTCCCGGGCGGTGGTCTCCAGGTCGAGGGAGTTCCCGATCCGGTGGCCGGCCTCGTTGAGCAGGGCGAGGTTGCGACGTACCCCGGCGGCCTCGCGGGCCGCGAGGTGACGGCGGGTGACGTCGATGCCGATGCCGGCGACCCCGATGGGACGGCCGGTGCCGCCGTGGACGCGGTAGAGGTTGATGGACCAGTGGCGGTTCTCCCGGCTGCCGGGGGCGGCTCCGGTGATCCGGAGGTCGGTGACCGAGTTCCCGCTCGCCAGCACCCGGCGCAGTGCGTCGGCCATCCGGTCGGCCTCGTGGGCCGGCAGGTAGTCGTGCACGGTCCGGCCCCGGTGTTCCTCGGCGGCGCCGCCGAAGACGGCGGCGAAGCGGCGGTTGGCCCGCTGCACCGTGAGGTCCGTACCAAAGAGGAGGAAGCCGAAAGGAGATTGGCCGAATATCGCCTGCGAGGCCGCCAGATCGGATTCGATCCGCCGCAGCGCCCGGACGTCCACGACGACGCACAGCGCGGCCCGCTCGGCCGCCTCGGTCTGCGTGGGCATCACGTAGATCTCGGCCACGCCGTGCGCGCCGTCCCCGCCGGGGATGCGGAACGGGATCAAGCCCGTCCACTCCTTGCCGTCGAGGATCTCGGCGACGCGGCGGTGCGCACCCGCACGCAGGTCGGCCGGCATGAAGGCATCGACCGGATCCCGGCCCACCGCCTGGGCAGCCGTCAGGCCGAAGAGCTCTTCGGCGCGCAGGCTCCATTGATCGATGAGGCCGTCAGGCCCGATCGAGAACGAGGCGACCTTTATGTAGTCATATATCGAGCCAGGCGGACTGCTGTGCCACAACGAGTCGTGCCATGTCTCCCGGGGCACGTCGGACTGATGTGCCTGCGCAGGTATCTCGCTCACGCGACCGTCCCCTCCAGCTCACCGCAACCGGACCGGCCATGACCGAAGTATTCAACACACGGCCCCGGACGGCACGGCGTTCACGATCACAAAAAGGTCCCGGTGCTTTCGAGCCATGTCGTGTGATCGTTGGTCACCCTTCACCTTGTTACTCACCAGGAAGAGCCAACTCGAACCACACGGTCTTGCCCGACTTCCCGTGCCGGGTCCCCCAGCGCTGTGACGAGACCGCGACGAGGTGCAGACCGCGACCTCCCTCGTCCTCGGGGTGCGCGACCCGTTCGCGGGGCGGATCCGGAAGCGGATCGGAAACCTCCACGAGCAGTGCGGGACCCCCGGGCGAGCCCTCGGCGGCCGGATTGCGCCGTACCAGACGCACTCCGATGGGGCCGGAAGCGTAACGCAGGGAATTGGTGACGAGCTCGCTGACCAGCAGGACGGTCACATCGCCCACCGAGTCCAGGCCCCATGCGCTGAGGGTGCCGCGGACGGCGTGGCGGGCGGTCCGGACGGCACCGGGCTCGGCGGGAAAGGCCCACTCGGCGCACTCACCGTCTGTGTCGATCACGCCGATCACTTCCCGGGCCAGCAGTGACCCCAGTCCGGTTCGTCGGGGACGAAAGAGGGACGAGATAGGGATTAATAGCGACATACCCGATATTTCGGGCGTCGTACCACTCGATCCCCCACGCACCGGCGCACTGTGGCGCAGACGGCCTAGAACGTGCGCGTCATGCGCCCCCTCCGGCGCCCCCGGCGGCGGCGGCGCGCCGGTCGCTCCGGCCGCCGCTCCCGCCGGCAGCGGGACCGTCGGCAGCGGCCCCACCAGCATGGGCCCCGCCGCCGGCGGCCGCGCGGGCGGCGGCGCGCAGTCGGCGCCCGGCCTCGGCCACCGCGGGCCGGTCCTGGTCGAGCCAGTCCACCGAGTGCAGCTCTTCCGGGCCCAGCCAGCGCAGCTCGTCGTGGTCCTCCAGCGGGGCGGGCTCGCCGGAGACGAGCCGGGCGGTCCACACGTGCAGGACGAGGCCGGGCTTCAGCGGCCACTCCCCCGGGATGCGCTCCAGCGGCTCGGCCTCGACGCCGAGCTCCTCGCGCAGTTCGCGCACGAGCGCCTCGGGGACGGATTCACCCGGCTCGGCCTTGCCGCCCGGCAGCTCCCAGCGGCCGGCCAGCTCGGGCGGTGCGCTGCGGCGGGCGGCCAGCAGGCGCCCGTCATGACAAAGGGCTCCGCCCACGACCACGCGTACAGTCATGGGCGGAGCCTATGCCCGCGTCGCGACAGCTGCGACGCCGCTCAGTTCATCGTGGCGGTCTGACCGATCCGCTCGACCCAGTAGAGCTGCTTGTGTCCTCGGTCGTCGAGGCTGTCGGCGACCTTCTGGGCCTCGGCCCGGGTGGAGTACCGGCCCACCCGGTAGCGGTTGCCGTTGTCGTCCTGACGTATGACCAGCCACGGGAGCAGGGCACCGCTGTCGTTCATCGCGTTTCACCCTCCGCCGACGTACCTGCCCGGGAAACCGCATTGCGCATATGCCCGAGCTTACGCCCGACCTTCACTCAGCGGATACGGGTTTTCACGAAGAGGTACCTCGCAGGCGTACGCATCCGGCCATGCGTACGAGTGGGCCGTGCGCTCCGGTTCGAAGGGGGCGCACGGAGGCCGTCGGGAGGACCACCGCGCCGCTCGGCGCCCCCTTGCGGCGGGTGTCCCCGCAGGTCGCGCGGAGGGAGCGGTCGAGGGAGCGGCAGAGCGGGCAGACCGGCTCCGAGCGGACGGGGTGGTCGGTGATGCCGGGCGCTTCGTACGCCGTTTCGCGGACCGCGCAGTCGTGTGTCGCGGCGATGTCCGCGACGCGGGCGTCCGGTCCGTTCACGTGGCGGGGCTGGCCCGGGTCGCACTCCCCCTGGTCATCGAGGCGGTCAACGGGCACGGCACGACGGCCGGTCCGACCGCGATGAAGAGAAGCGGGCCGCGGCGCGGGTGCCGGGGAACCCGACGAGGGCGGGGACCGAGACGGCGGAGGCGATCACCATTGCGCCGAAACCGGCCGGGTCGGCGGGGCTCCGCCGCGGGCGCGGGGGTGGCGGTTGCGGAACCGGCCCTGGGGCCGAAAGGCAGGCCCGGTACCAGTCCTGGTCATACCGCCGGAAGCGCAGCCGGGGCCCGGTCGTCGGCAGGCCGGTCCCGTGACCGCCCGTCACCCCGTGGTGTTGCCCGCCGGTTGTGCCGGTTGCCCCGACGCACCCCGCGTCACCGCCCGGTCATGCCTGCCGCACCCGCCCGTCCGCTCACCGGCACCCCTCCCGGCCCGCATCCGCCCGAGGCCACGCGGACCGCCGCCCGGCGACGGCCGCGGGCGGAGCGGCAGAGCGGGCGGAGCCGCGAAGCCATCGGCTGACCGCGCCTCCCCGCCTCACCGCACCGGGAGGTGGTAGGCCAGGCGGTAGCGGTCCGCCGGGACCACCACGTCGGCCGTCTCCACCGCGCGGCCGGAGGCGAAGTAGGTGCGGCTGATCACCAGCACCACGTGTCCCGGAACCCCGCCCAACAGGACCAGCTCCTCCGCCAGGCCCGGGCGGGCGCCGACCTCCTCGACCACGTTGTCCACGACGACCTCGATCGCGGCCATCCGGTCCACCACCCCGGAGCCGCCCAGCGGACCCTCCTCCGGCAGCATCACCGGGGTCCGGCCGGTCACGGCGAGGGGCTCCCAGGAAGTCGACAGCATCATCGCCTCCCCGGCGTCGCGGAAGACGTACCGCGTCCGCATCACCCGCTCACCCGGCTCGATGCCCAGGCGCTTCGCGATCTCCTCCGGGGCGCCCGCCTGCTCGCTGCTCGACTCCCATGTGCCGCGGGCGCCGGATTCCGCCTGCTCCTGCCGGAACGGCGTCGAGGTGCCGCCCGTGCGGTAGCCGGAGCGCGCGACCCGCCGCGGCACCGGCTGTTCCCGCACGTACGTACCGGACCCGGACCGGCCCTCGACCAGTCCCTCCGCCATGAGGACCTTGCGCGCCTCCAGCGCCACGGTGTCGGAGACCCCGTACTCCTCGCGAATCCGGGCCTGCGAGGGGAGCCGGGCGTGCGGGGGCAGGGAACCGTCGACGATCTTCTGTCGCAGATCCCCGGCCACGCGCAGGTAGGCCGGCTGCTCACCGAAAGTCACTGGCCACTCCCATCAGGTTGACAGACAGCAACAGCCTGGCAACCTACGGTTGTACACCGCAAGCAAAGGCCAAAGTTTCACCCGAAGTGATGAAGCCAGGTCACTCAAACCCGTTACCGCGCGTTACGCCCGCGCCCTCATGCCGACCCGGTCGCCGGGCCGCCCCCGGAGCCCCCCGGGCCGCCTCCCCCGGGCCCGCCCGGCTCCTCCAGCCACTGCGGGACCACCGTCGAAAGCCCGTACGCACCGCGCAGCGCCTTCTCGGTCTCCAGGGAAATGGCGCCCAGCGCCCGCTCCCACTGCCGGTCGAACTCCGCCGGCGACTTCGCCTGTGCGGCCCGCCGCCACGCCGAGCGGGCCGAGTCGATCTCCTTCAGCCGCGCCGCGGCCGCCCCCGCCGTCTGCGGCCGGGACACGTGCCGCTCGAGCACCGCGGCCTCGCCGCCCAGCGCCGCGTCCATCTCGCGCGCCCACGCCTGGTGCTCCTGCAGCGCGTCCGCGACGTCCTCCTCGGGACTGCGGCCGAAGGCGAGGTCCAGGGCGTTGGCCGCCGTGAGGAAGTCGGCCTGCTCCGTGGTCAGCGTCCGGCGGTCCTTGCGCAGGCTGCCGCGCTGGTCCTCCTCCGGTGTACCGATCACGCAGAGCAGCAGCCGGTCGCCGTCCTTCCAGGACTCCCTCGACGGCGAGAAGTAGTACATCCCGGCGTGCCGGGGCAGCGCCCACGTGTCCATCGCGTAGGCGTCCTGCGCCTTCCAGCAAGCCTCCTCGGCCTGGAGGTCCGCCGCGCGCGTACCGGCGCCCTGCGCAGGGTCGAACGGTCCGGCGAAGGTGACCTCGGCGTGGTGGACCTCGGAGCAGTCCACCTTGTACGTCGTCGGCTGCCGCCCCGTCAGGTCCCCGCCCGGGACGTTGAAGCAGTCGCCGGGGCGCAGGCGGTCCTCGTCGGTGAGCTCCCCCTCGGCGTCGGCGATCTCGGAGAACGCGTCGAGCCGGTCGCCGACCGCCGTCAGCACCGGGCCGGCGGCGAACGCGATCAGGGCGGTCAGGCAGGTGGAGAGCGCGAGACCCGTGATCGCGAGGGCCCGGCCCCGCTCCCGCTTCCGCTGGATCTGTACGAGGGCCACGACGCCGAAGACGATGCCGAGCGGCGGCAGGCAGAGCAGCCCGACGAGGAGCGAGGCGAGCGCGAAGCCGTTGAGCGCCGCCTGCCGTCCGGGGCCGGGCGGCGGGCCCCACGCCTGCGGCAGGGACGGCGGGGGCCAGGAGTGGCCCGTTCCGGGGGAGGGGCTCGGCGGGGTGCTCACGGCGCAGGGGACTCCATCGGCGGGCGGGGGCGCGAACGCATGCGCGAATGGTAAGCGGCAGGGGCGACCGCCCGTCGGTCGCCCCCGCCTGTTCACCGCGGTCCGGTCACTGCCGGCCGGCTACGGTCCTGCCACTGCCCCGGGGGCCCTCAGAACTGGAGCGCCCAGGAGTCGATCTTGCCGATGTCGGCGCTCGCGAGGTCGGCGACCCGGAGCTTCCAGACGCCGTTGGCGACCTCGGACGAGGCGTTCACGGTGAAGGTCTGGACGATGTTGTCCGCGCTGCCGCCGGTGCGGTTGCGCAGGGTGTAGACGGTGCCGTCCGGGGCCACCAGGTCGACCTTCAGGTCACCGACGTAGGTGTGCTTGATGTCGACCGGAACGCTCAGCGCGGCCGGGGCGTTGCCGGTGATCCCGCTGACGGTGATCGGCGACTCGACGGTGGCGTTGTCGGCGATCGCGTAGTCGTTCAGGTTCTCGAAGCGCGTGCCCGGTCCGGGCGGGGTGGTGCCGGCGCCGACGTGGAGCAGGCGGTTCGGGGAGCCGGTGCCGGGGCTGGTCACCACGTTCGGGGTGGCGGCGGCGACGAGGCCCGCGGAGATCTGGGCGGGGGTGCTGCCCGGGTTCTGCGCGAGGTAGAGGGCGGCCGCGCCCGCGACGTGCGGCGAGGCCATCGACGTACCGGAGATGCTGTTGGTGGCGGTGTCGCCCGTGCCCCAAGCGGAGGTGATCGAGGAGCCCGGCGCGAAGAGGTCCAGGACGGAGCCGTAGTTGGAGTAGCTCGCCTTCGCGTCGGTGCTGGTGGTGGCGCCCACCGTGATGGCCTCGGCGACGCGCGCCGGGGACTTGGTGGAGGCGTCGGTCGTCTCGTTGCCCGCCGCGACGGCGAAGGTGATGCCGGAGGCTATGGAGTTGCGGACGGCGGTGTCGAGCGCGGAGTCCGCGCCGCCGCCGAGCGACATGTTGGCCACGGCCGGCTTGACGGCGTTGCGCGTCACCCAGTCGATGCCCGCCACGACCTGGGCCGTCGTGCCCGATCCCTGGTTGTTGAGCACCCGGACGCCGACGATCTTGGCCTTCTTGGCCACGCCGTACGCGGTGCCGCCGACGGTGCCGGCGACGTGGGTGCCGTGGCCGTGGCCGTCCTGGGCGGTGTTGTCGTTGTCGATGGCGTCGTAGCCGTAGGAGGCGCGGCCGCCGAAGTCCTGGTGGGTGATGCGGACACCGGTGTCGATGACGTAGGCGGTGACGCCCTCGCCGGCCTTGTCCGGGTAGGTGTAGCTCTGGTTCAGCGGGAGCGCGCGCTGGTCGATGCGGTCCAGGCCCCAGGACGGCGGGTTGGGCTGGGTGGCGTCGACGGTGAAGGTCCGGTTCTGCACGACGGAGGAGACCGCCGGGTCGGCGGCGAGCTTCCTGGCCTGCGCCTCGGAGACCTCGACGGAGTAGCCGTTGAGGGCGGCGCTGAAGGTCCGGTCGATCTTCGCCCCGTACCGCTTGGCGACGGCCTTGCCGCTGTCGGCGGTCGAGCGGGCGGCGGAGTCCTTCAGGGTCACGATGTAGCTGCCGGGGACGGACCCGGCGGCTCCGGCGTTCTCGATGACGCCCTGTGCGCCGGTGTCGGCGGCCGAGGCGGGCAGGGCGGCGGCCGTGCCGAGCGCGAGGGCCGCGACGGCGACCGCGCTGATGCCGAAGGCCTTCCGGCGGGTGTGACGGATCACGGACATGTGAGGTTGTCCTCCTGATCGGTGGCGCATTGCGGGGGGTGGGGCGGGGGCCGTACGGACGAGCAAAGTCATGTGCATGACAATGCATTCGGCCTGACGGGCCTCCGTCTCCAAGAGGTTGACTTACCGTCAGCGATTCCCACAAGGGGCCTGCGGACGCGTAACATCCGCGCCATACGACGGCCATGATTGAGCAAAGCCGCTCAGCACATGACGCACGCACTCCCGGGATGCGTCTGCTCCGAGGACGGCACGCGCGCGGACGTCCGGACCGCCCGCTGGGGCTGCCTGGCGCCGCCCCGTGTGCCCGGGCCCGCGGGACCTCGATTTCACGCCGGATCCGGCCCGGCCGCCGGAACCGGCCGCCGGACCGGACTCGCTGTGGCGGTTCGGGTCCGTAGCGCCGCTGCCGGGGGCGTTCTCGGTTTCACTGGCGGACGGGAACACTCCGCCAGTGCCGCCGGCAGGGCGGATTCACGCCAAGCCGGACTCCCTGATGCCGACGCCGTCGTCCGAGGACCGGGGCGCGGTGATGCGCGCCGAGCCGGCGCGCTGGCCGGCCCCGGCGCGGGTCGTGGCGGACGGCAGCGGCAACGCGGGGGCCAGCGGGGCGGCGTACTGCGCGCGGGCCGGGCGCGATTGTGAAGTTTTCGTGCCCGAGGGCGCCTCGGAGAGGAAGACCGAGCGGATGCGTGCCCACGGCGCGGCCGTACGGGCGGCCGCAGGCAGCGGCCCGGGGCCCGAACTCAGCCCCGCCGGCGTTTGAGGCGCGGGGTCCGGGGCGGAGCCCCGCGGTCGGCCCGGGCCGGGGCCCGAAACCAGCCCCGCCGGCGTTTGAGGCCCAGGGTCCGGGCGGAGCCCCGCGGTGGGCCCGGGCCGGGGCCCGAAACCAGCCCCGCCGGCGTTTGAGGCGCGGGGTCCGGGCCGGAGCCCCGCGGTGGGCCCGGGCCCAGCCCCCGGCCGGGGCCCACGGCATGCGTCACGGCGGAAAACCGCGAGCCCCCGCCCCGCCCGTCTGGTGGAGTGGGCCCCATGACTCCGAACCCCGCCGCCACCGCCACCCTCGCCGCCCGCGCCACCGCCTTCGCGGACCTGCACACCCCCGCCTCCCCCCTCGCCCTCGCCAACGCCTGGGACGTGGCCAGCGCCCGCCTCGTCGAGGCCGCCGGCGCAGCCGCCGTCGCCACCACCAGTGCCGGCGTCGCCTGGTCCCTCGGCTCCCCCGACGGTGACGCGCTCGCCCGCGACCGGGCCCTGGACCTCATCGCCCGCGTGGCCGCCGCCGTCTCCGTACCCGTCACCGCCGACATCGAGGGCGGCTTCGGCGCCGACGCCGCCGCCGTCGGCGAGACCGTCCGCGGCGTGCTGGCCGCCGGCGCGGTCGGCATCAACATCGAGGACGGCACCCGCTCCCCCGCCGAGCACGCGGAGCGCCTGGCCGCGGCCCGCGCCGCCGCCGACGCCGCCGGGGTCCCGCTGTACGTCAACGCCCGCGTCGACACGTTCCTCCTCGGCCTCGGCGACCCCGCCACCCGCCTCGACGAGACCCTCGCCCGCGCGGCCGCGTACCTCCGGGCCGGCGCCTCCGGCGTCTTCGTGCCCGGCGTGACCGACCCGGCCACCGTCGCCGAGCTCGCCGAGGGGATCGACGCCCCGCTGAACGTCCTCGTCGGCCCCGGCGCCCCCTCCGTCGCCGCCCTGGGCGGTCTCGGCGTCTCCCGGGTCAGCCTCGGCTCCTGGGTCGCCGGAGCCGCGTACGCCGTCGTCCGCCGCGCCACCGAGGAGCTCCTCGCCGACGGAACCTACGGGTCCCTCGCGCAGTCCGTCCCGTACGGCGAGCTGAACGCCCTGCTCAAGGGATGAGGCCCCGCAAGCCCGCACCCGCCGAGGACCCCGGGAGCCGGTCTCGCATGCCCACGCCCTCTCCGACACGGCCCGCGCCCGCCGACCCCCCGCCCGGCAGGACCGCCCGGCCCGGCAGGACCGCCGGCGCCGTCTGGACCGCGCTGACCCTCGTCTACGTCGTCTGGGGCTCGACCTACCTCGGCATCCGGATCGTCGTCGAGACGATGCCGCCGTTCCTGTCCGCGGGGGCCCGCTTCATCACCGCGGGCCTGCTCCTGGCCGCCGCCGTCGCCTGGCGGTACGGCCCCGCCGCGCTGCGGGCCACCCGCGCCCAGCTCGGCTCCGCCGTCCTGGTCGGGCTGCTGCTGGTCCTCGGCGGCAACGGCCTGGTCGTGCTCGCCGAGACCGACGTGCCCTCCGGCCTCGCCGCCCTCTTGGTCGCGGCGGTGCCGATGTGGCTGGTGGTGCTGCGCGCGAGCACCGGGGACCGGCCGCCGCCGCGCACCCTGGCCGGGGTGCTGCTCGGCCTCGCCGGGCTCACCGTGCTGACCAGCCCGGGGTTCAGCGGCGACGTACGCCTCACGGGGGTGCTGCTCGTGCTGGCGGCCTCGGTGCTGTGGTCGCTGGGCTCCTTCTCCTCGTCCAAGCTCGACCTGCCGGGCAACCCCTTCACCGGCAGCGCCTACCAGATGCTCGCGGGCGGGGTCGGCGGCGTCGTCGTCGGCCTGCTGCGGGGCGAGCACCGCGGCCTGGACCCGGCGGCCTTCTCCGCCGCGTCCTGGCTGGCCCTTGGCTACCTGGTCCTCTTCGGCTCGCTCGTCGGCTTCACCGCGTACGTGTGGCTGCTCCAGTCGGCTCCGCTGTCGCTGGTCGCCACGTACGCGTACGTCAATCCGGTGGTGGCCGTGGCGCTGGGTGCGCTGATCCTCGACGAGGCCCTGACCTGGCCGATCCTGCTGGGCGGAGCGGTCGTGTGCGCGGCGGTGGGCGTGATCGTCGGCACGGAGCGCCGCACGTAGGCAGGGCCCGGGCCCTACGCGGCCGGGGCCGGTTCCCGCACCGTACGCGCGGCCGGCCGGGGCTCGGGCCCCCGTACGCCCGGCCGTGCGCCCCTACCGCGCGCGGTAGGGGCGGCCCCGGGGTTCAGCCCCGGGACGCCCGCTCGTACAGGGCCTTGGCGTGCTCGTCGAAGAGCGCGGCGGTGGAGTCCACGTCCGTGTCCCCGCCGCTCAGCACTCCGATCAGCTGTCCGGGGCGGCCCGGGGCGCCCCGGTCGGCGATCCAGGGGCTGCCGCTGGTGCCCGTCCAGAAGCCGGCGCAGCTGATGTACAGCATGTCGGGGTCGTCCTCGTCGTGGCGGGTCTGCGTGGTGCAGGAGACCGGCTTGTCCTCCGGGTTGTGCTCGGACTCCGGATAGCCGACGACGGTCACGTCCCGGTCGTAGCCGGAGGTCCAGTCGGGGGAGGGCGCCTCGTCCCGGCCGCCCACGGCCTCCTGGACGCTGCGCCCGTCGGCATCGTCGGCGACGGTGAGGAAGGCGAAGTCCGCGGTCTCCTCGCCCCACTTCGTCCAGCGCTCGTCCACGTGGATCGAGCGGACCTTCCAGACGCCCAGCGGCCGGCTTCCCGAGCCCTCGCCGGAGAAGGCGGGGGCGAAGGCGAGCTCTCCGATGGCGAGGCCGTCGTGGGCGACCTCGCCGGGCCGCCCGTCCTCGCCGGCCGGGGCCACACAGTGGGCGGCGGTGGCGACGACGTTGCCCTTCGGGCTGTCGACGACGCTGGCCGTGCACCAGTGCTCACCGTTGGCCGTGAGCACGCCGACGGTGGGGAAGGGGTGCACCGGCCGGTCCCCCGGCGCCTCGACGAAGGCGACGGCGAACACCGCCGCGATCCCCGCGGCGGCAGCGGCCGACGCCCCCTTCACCACCGTGCTCATCGCACGTCGGGGTCGGGTGTCGGCGCCGCCATCACCTTGCTGATCCACTCCAAGGAGCCCTCCCTCATGCCGCGTACGTACGACTTTCCGTTGTGCTCACCATCCTGGATCACCTGGAGCCGGGTGTGCACGGGGCCCCTCCCGTACTCCTTCATGAACTTCTCGGCCTTGTCGCGGCCGCCCTCGGCGGTGCCGATCTGGAAGTTGACGTAGACGTCCGGGCCGCCCGCGGCGATCAGCTTCTCGGCGAGCTTCTCCGGGTTGTTCGCGTCCATGGCCTGCGTGTTCCCCTTCCACAGCGGGGAGTCGGGGACGATGTCGACCCCGCTCGCGATGGCCGCCTTGAAGCGCTCGGGGTACTTCAGGACGTGTTTGAACGCGCCGAATCCGCCCGAGGAGGAGCCCATGAAAGCCCATCCGTCGCGGGAGGTGAAGGTCCGGAAATTGGCCTTCGCGAAATCCGGCACGTCATCGGCCATCCAGGTGCCCATCCTGGGCTCTCCGGGGATGTCCGAGCCGTCGAAGTGGTGTTTGGTGTCGGCGTTGATCACCGGCATGACGAGGACGAAGGGCAGGCTGGTGCCGGCCCGCACCCCGTCGCTCACGGCCTTCTGCAGGCCGAGGCCGGGGCCGGTGCCCCAGTAGTTCGTGGGGTAGCCGCGGCCGCCGGGCAGGGAGATCAGGACCGGGAAGGCGCTCTTGGCGTACCTCGGGTCGTCGTACTCCTTGGGCGCCCACACCCACACGTCGCCCGTGAAGCCGGACTTCCTGCCGGTGACGGTGGCCACGGCGATCTGGGTGCCGTCCGGCAGCCTGCTGGTGCGGGTGAACGCGGCGGCGGGCCCGGTGGGCATCCGTACGCCCGGCCGGACACCGGGTGCGTCGGGGACGTCGGCGGCGTCGGGGACGTCCGACGCCGCCGCGGTGTTCTCCTGGACCTTCCCGAAGGAGACCGGGTCCCCCACGTCCGAGAAGAGGCCGTACTTGTAGGCCGCCGCGCCGCCCGCGGCGACGAGGGCGACGGTGAGCGTGCTGCCGATCAGAAGCCGGCGCAGGTTCTGGGGGCGACGGCCGCCCTGGGTCAGGGGGCTGCCGTCGCCTTGCTGGTCATGCTGCACGGATGTGTCCCGTTCCTTCTCCGGCGCCCGCTTCCGGGCGCGGGTCGGACCGATCGGTCCCCCCTTACACCCTTTACAGAGGTATGAACGACGCAAGAGGTTGCCTGGGACGGGCGTGAGGTGGCGAGCGCCACGGGGTCAGCCGGCGGTGTCGGGCTCGGGACCCCTGAGCACCTTGCTGATCCACTCCAGGGAGCCCTCCTTCATGCCCCGGACGTAGTGCCAGCCGTTGTGCTCGCCGTTCTGGATCTCGCGGAGGGTCGTCCTGACCGGGCCCTTGCCGTACTGCTGCTGGAACAGCACGATCCGCTCCTTCCCGGTCTCCCTGGTACCGATCTGGAAGTTGATGTGGACCTCGGGGCCGTTGCCGTCGATCAGCTTCCGGGCGAGCTTCTCGGGGTTGTTCGCGTCCATCTCCGCCTGGTGGCCCTTCCAGAGCGGGGAGTCGGGGACGATCTCGCCGCCGCTGGCGATCACGGCCTTGAACTTGTCCGGGTGCTGCAGCACCGTCTTCATGCCCACGAAGGCCCCGGACGAGGAGCCCATGAGGGCCCAGCCGTCGCGCGACGCGTAGGTCCGGAAGTTGGCCCGCGTGAAGGCGGGGACGTCCTCGGCGATCCAGGTGCCCATCTTGGCCCGGCCGGGTATGTCGGAGCCGTCGTAGTAGTACCTGGCGTCCGGGTTGAGCACCGGCATGATCACGATGAACGGCAGGCTGGTGCCGGCCTTGACGCCTTCACTGACGGCCTTCTGGAGACCGAGGCTCCGGTCGGACCAGTAGTTGGCCGGGAAGCCGTTCCCGCCGGGGAGCGCGATGAGGACCGGGAAGGCGCTCCGGGCGTACTTCGGGTCGTCGTACTCCTTGGGCGCCCACACCCACACGTCGCCCGTGAAGCCGGACTTCTCGCCTGCGAGGCGGGTCCTGGCGATGACCGTGCCGTCGTCGAGCCGGGCGGTCTGCTTGAAGTCGGACTTCGGGCCGGACGGCATGAGCACGTCGGGGCTGCCGGACGGCTCGGGGGGCGTCGGGGCGGCCGGGACCTTCTCCTCCGCGGGGGCGGGGGCGGGGGCCGGGGCGGCGGCGTCCCTGCCGAAGCTCACGGTCCCGCCGTTGCCGGAGAACCACTCCAGCTTCCAGGCGACGAAGCCGCCGCCGCCGAGCAGGAGCGCGAGGGCGAGCCCCACGCTGAGGCCCACCACGCGCCGGGACCGCCCGGACCGCACGGGCTTGGGCGCCTGCGGCGGCCCCCCGTACGGCTCTCCGTACGACTCTCCGTACGACTCCCCCGGTGCCGGCGGCGGTGCCGGAGCCGGCGGCGGCGGGATGGGCGGGTACGGCAGGCCCGGCGCCGCCGCCTGTCCCTGCTGCGGGTCCTCGTCCGAGAGGCGGCCGTCGGGCCGCGGGCGCTGCGGATGGTCGTGCACGAACTTCGCTCCGAACGGTCGTGACTGCCCCCGAGAGAGGGGCAGAGCAGATGGGCATCCCTGAGTCCTGATGCGCGAACGAGCATCCCCTAGTCCTGATGCGCGAACCGCCCGCCCAGTTCCACATCCGGGCGAAGCCCCGCCGGACCCCGAGGGCCCGCCCCGTCGCGACACCCGTCCGCCGAGTACGGATCACCGGTACGACGCGCCTCGCAACCCCCTCGATCGCCAGGGTTGCCTCATGACCGGACTCCCCGCCTGGGTGCGCCCACCGCGCGCGGAAGGCTGGTTCGCGGAGGACCTCGACCGCCTCCCCGAGGCACCCCGCCACACCGAGCTGATCGACGGAGCCCTCGTCTTCATGACGTCGCCCCAGAGGTGGTGGCACGGCCACCTCGTCACCATGCTCACCGTCGCACTCATGGAGCAGGTGCCTGCCGACACCAGAATCGGCCGCGAGATGACCATCAAGCTCGACCCGCGCAACCGCCCCGAACCGGACCTGCTGGTGACGACGGCCGAATTCGACGGTGACCGTACCTGGTTCGCGCCGGAAGACGTCCAGCTCGTCATCGAGGTCGTCTCCCCCGAGTCCGCCCACCGCGATCGCACCGTAAAGCTCCGCAAGTACGCCGAGGCCGGCATCCCGCACTACTGGTGCGTCGAGGACGAGGCCGGGGCGCCCGTCGTGCACGTCTACGAGCTCGACGAACCCACCGGCGCCTACGCGCCCGCCGGAGTCTTCCGGGGCACCCTCCAACGCCCGGTGCCCTTCGAGGTCAGCCTGGCCCTCGACAAGCTCACGCCGCCCCGAACACCACCGCACTCGTGTCCCAGCACGAGCGCCGCCGTCTGCGCGTCGCCGACTACCGCGTCGTCTACACGATCGACAACGGAGAGCTGGTGGTCTGGGTCGTCCACACAGGACGCTCCCCCTGCGGTTCCGAGAGTCGGACCTCCAAGATCGACGCTGTCCCGCCGGCCACACTCGTACAGCGTGATCCGATCACCCAGGGTGAGGCGCCTCCACCGCACAGGGTTCAGGGGCAAGAGGCGCACCGGAGCCCGAGCGCCAGGCGGGAGGTCAGGAGCGAGCTCGACCCACACCCGGGCGATGTCCAGTTCGGGCGCTCCGCCGTCCTTCCGGTTGCCGATGTCCCGCATCGGTCGCAGCACCCCAGCGCCGAGGATCGGCGTACGCCGGAGCGCCTGCCCGGCCGGGCGGAGTGCAAGTTCAGCCCGGATGACTCCCACCCGCGTCTCGGCACCCCGCCACCAGCACCACTCACGGCTCCATTCGAGTCCAGCATTCCCGCCGCGCGCTCCATCTCCCCCCAGAAGCCTGGCGGCGCGGTCCATCCGTCACTCAGCTCCTGGAGCAGATCGAGCGTCACCTCTCACTCGTCGTGCGTGAGGTAGTCCCAGACGTCGGAGACCGTGATGTCGTTGTCGGTGACGACGCCTCCGGGCACAAGCAGCGAGGCGGCTTCGAGTATCCCGACGACGTCCATGCGCCGATTATTCATGCCCTGCGAAGTCCGGGCAGCCGATCAGCGCCTCAGTAACGCGGCATGTTCGGGATGGCCTTCTCCGCGAGCTCGATGAGCGCCTCCACCTTCGCCAAGTCGGCCGTGACCTCCTCCGGCGTCACGATGGGGGCCTCCGACGACCGGTACTCGACTTCGTTGCGCCGGGCTCGCATGCGGTTGAAGGGGCGCAGTATGGACCCGAGCGGCGGGTCGAGCTGTGCCCGCACGGACTCGTAGATGACGGTATGGCCACCACGGCTGGTCGCGCGCAGTCCCTGGTTCTGCAATACCGCGGCCAACGCTCTGCGCGCGGCGTCATAGGCCAGTGTGTACGCACCCTCCGGGTCCGTGGCCGCCAACTGCCGCGCGGAGCCGACATGCGTACGCGCCCGGACCAGCTCCGCCTCGGCGGCTGGCTGAGAAGCGGGCACGCGTTCAAGCCCGCCACTACCGATGAGCGCGTCAATCGTCGATCGGCCTTGATCCCAGCGCGTCATTGCGCCTCCACGTCAAGATTCAGTTGGACCAGCGGGCGTTCGCGAACGCTGGTGAGGAACGGATCATCCGTGCGGGCCTCCCACGCCTCGACGGAGACCCGATGGACGTTGACCTCACGACGCAGGCGTCGCGACGCCTCCTCGGCAAGGTCGAAGAGCGCGTCGGCGTCGGGGGCACCCACAACGAGGACATCCACATCGGCGGGCGGGGGCCCCGGCTCACCGTTGTACCGGGCGGCCCAAGAGCCGTAGATATAGGCCCGCTCCACCCGTTCAAGTCCCGCCAGCGCATCGGTGAGCACTGGCACGGGGCCGAAGGAGACGGACATGAGTTCGCTCAGTGGACGGTACAGCGGAGTATCCGTGCGGGCCTTGACGAGACGGCTGCGCCCCACTCGCCGGTCCGTCAGGATGCCACCGCCGGCCAACCTGTCAACCTCCCGCAGGACAGCGGTAGGCGTCACTCCGACGTCAGCGGCGAGCTCGGAGATGCTGTACTCGCGTTCCGGATGCAAGAGCACGAGCGCGAGGAGCTCGCCTTGCATACGGGACCGGAGGATGGGGAGCAGACTCGGCGATACTTTCATTGGGCGCAGGATATCAACCGCCCAATGAAAGTAACAGTCCGCGTTCGGCAGCTCACGAGAACCGCACAGGTGCACGCCGCAAGGCGCCCCGCAGGTCGGCACCAAGTCAGCACTGGATGCAGGAGGGGTCGGACTCGCCAGATCTGACTACACGTTGAAGCGGAACGTTCGAGACAGGGCTCCGACCTGCGGAAACGCGGTTCTAAAAGTGGCCATCCAGCACCAATCTGGCGTCGTGCAGATTCATCCAGCACGTCCAGCGCGCACGTCCGCGCCGGAGCCCGGGCACCCAATCCCGACCTTGTGTACACATGGAACACTCGGTACGCTTGAGCGCATGACGCAGCCGCTGCCCATAGAGTCCATTCGCGACGTGCGAGCACACCTGGCGGAGGTGGTGGAGCGCGCAGACCGCGACGATGTACCCACGGTAATCACGCGCCGCGGCAAGGAAGTCGCCGCCGTCGTCTCCATCGAAATCCTGCGCAAGTACCAGCAGTGGGAAGAGCGCGAGATCAACCGGATCATCGACGAGCGCATGGCCAACCCGGCACCCGGTATCCCGATCGAGGACATCATGAGGGAGACGCTGGCACGCGGTGAGTGAGTACCGAACCGTCTTCCGGCCCGAGGCCCAGGCCGAGCTTCGGAAGATCCCTCGCGACATGGCGCTGCGCATCCTGGCCAAGCTGACCGAGCTGGAGACCGACCCCCTCGGCTTCAACACCACCGCACTCGTGTCCCAGCCGGAGCGTCGCCGCCTACGGGTCGGCGACTACCGCGTCGTCTACACAATCGACAACGGGGAACTGGTCGTTTGGGTCGTTCACGTGGGACATCGCTCTACCGTCTACGAGACCTGAAGCACCACTGACCCCACGTCAGAATATCCAGCACCCATCCAGCACGGTGCGAGTTCATCCAGCACATCCAGCACCCGCGCCCCATCACGCGTGAAAGTCGCTAAGCCCCTGACTGAAGAGTGCGGCTGCTACTACTGCGCCGGCGAAGCCGAACCCGATTCCAGCCGGTCCGCCACACACGGTGGCGAACGCCCCCAGTCCCACCGTCACGGCTGCACACAGGAGGTAGATGGCACCACGCATCCTGCGTGGCAGGTCGCCCTGCACAGCCTGCCCTCCCTCCAATCTCTCGGCCTTGGCAAGGAGGGTGCTGATCTCTTCGGTTGCGTGGTCATCCACATGCTTCACCGCCTCGCGGAGAAGTCCAGGTACATCCAAGGGGTCAATACCCAAAGTCCAGTCTTTCGTATGACCACTCTGCGCCAGGAGTGCGACCTCAAGTTCGTCGGCGAAACGCTTGAGAAGCGGCACCCCCTTGTGAATCTTCCCAAGCTGGGTGGCCATGCCCAGGCCCACCTTGATGAGATCGCTGGATGCTGGCGTCTTACCTTCCGGGACGCCCTGCTCGAAACCTGTCGTCCAGATGACGTCCAGCCCTAGGAGCTGGGTAGAGGCGGCCGCAAGGTCCGCTGCATCTTGCTGATCTGCAATGCTCAGGGCCATGGGTACTCCGATGCCGCAGGTCTGGATTTCAGCCTAGACATGCGAGCCGCCCTTCCGCCCCTCGTGCTGAGCCAAGTCGGTGAACCAAGCACGGACCGCCCATCACACCATCCTGCCGTATCCCTCAGACGAGCCTGGAGCCTCGGGTCGGCACCTGTACGGGCACGGGCCGCACGGCCTTCTGCATGATGTCGCGGCAGCGGTCCCACGCCTCGGGGACCAAGTGGCCGTAGGTGACGACGGCGGTTGATCGACTTGTGGCCGAGCCAGCGTGAGACCTCGTGGATCGGAACGCCATTCGTCAGGGCAGTCGAGGCGAAGAAGTGCCGAAGGCTGTGTGGGGTGTACTTCGGACTGCCGTCTGCATTGACGAGGCCAGCAGCCTTGAGGGCCTTCCGCCAGCGGTACCCGTAGGTCGAAGCCGCAGGCATGATTCCCTTGCCCCGCTCCCGAGGGGCGACGAGGACTTCGACGACCTTCTTCTTGCCGCTCTTGGTCTCGAGCCCAAGGGATCAGGACCCACGCTGCGGCGTGCTCGTCGATCTCGTGCCCGATAAAAGGAGGCATCGGAATGTCTCGGTACTCCCCCCCTCCTCCCGTGGCGTCCCATGACAGTCCGGCCGACAAGTGCGCTGGCGCCTCTCTAGCTTGTGCGCCACGCTGTCGCACCGTACTCGGCGATCTGGGCGATGGCCTGCTCAGCTGTCGGGAATGTGAGTTCCGAGACCCAGCGGCCGGGCGTGAGAAGGGAAACCGTGTAAGCCGGCCGATCGACCGGCACCTTTTCGGTGACGTAGTCATCGTGGCACTTCTGGACTTCCTCACCTTTAGATGCGTCGTACTCGTATGGGCACTCGGTGCGGCGGACCTGCTGGTTCTCGTACACCCTTTCCGTTGTCTTTCTCGCGACGCCTTCGCTCCCTTGGTTTCCGACCCGACCCGCGACGGCCGTCCCAGCGCTGAGCAGGTCAAGCGCCTGTTGCTGGGTGAGGGGGTACTGCATCCCGGCGCTCGGCAGGGGTGCAGCCGAGGGCTGCCCTGTCGGAGCGACGGGCGGCAGTGAAGGGTTCAACGGTTGCAGAGTGAACCGCTCCAAGCTGCTTTCAGCCGACTCATACGCGTCCGAGAGAGGGCTGCCCTGGGGTTCTCCGTCACCTTCGCAACCCGCAATTGCCAGCAGGGTCAAGACAACGGCTGCCAGCAGCCGTGGATGAGAGGCCATAGCTGATTCGCCTCATCGACGTGTTGATCCCCTACTGATCACGGTAGCCGCCCAGCCCTGCGTACGCGCGTCGGCCGGACAGGTGGTAGCGCGTGGGCACGCGGGACATCCATCCAGCACGGTGCGGGTGATGACGGGTGACGAGGTGTCAGATTATCCAGCACCTATCCAGCACGGTGAAAAGCTAGGGGCCCACCCCGACAGGTGGACCCCTTCAGACCTGGATGTTTACCAGGTCAGCGATGTGGTGTGGCGTATTACACGTTGAAGCGGAACTCCACCACGTCGCCGTCCTGCATGACGTATTCCTTGCCCTCCATGCGGGCCTTGCCCTTCGCGCGGGCCTCGGCCACCGAGCCGCATTCGACCAGGTCCGCGAAGGAGATGACCTCGGCCTTGATGAAGCCGCGCTGGAAGTCCGTGTGGATGACGCCCGCGGCCTCCGGGGCGGTCGCGCCCTGCTTGATCGTCCAGGCGCGCGTTTCCTTCGGGCCGGCCGTCAGGTACGTCTGCAGGCCCAGCGTGGCGAAGCCGACGCGGCCCAGGGTGGCCATGCCCGGCTCGTCCTGGCCGACCGACTGGAGGAGTTCGAGGGCCTCGTCGTCCTCGAGCTCGACGAGCTCCGCCTCCAGCTTGGCGTTCAGGAAGATCGCCTCCGCCGGGGCGACTAGGGCGCTCTGCTCCGCCTTGAAGGCGTCGTCCGTCAGCTCGTCCTCGTCCACGTTGAACACGTAGAGGAAGGGCTTCGTCGTGAGCAGGTGCAGCTCGTGGAGGAGGTCGCCCTTCTCCGTGCCCTTCGCGATGCCCTTGGAGAAGAGGGTGTCGCCGGCTTCGAGGATCTTCTTGGCCTCGACGACCGCGGCCAGGACCGCGACCTTCTCCTTCTGGAGGCGGGACTCCTTCGTCAGGCGCGGCTCCGCCTTCTCGATGGACTGGAGGTCGGCGAGGATCAGCTCGGTGTTGATCGTCTCGATGTCGTCCTTCGGCGAGACCTTGCCGTCGACGTGGACGACGTTCTCGTCCTTGAAGGCGCGGATGACCTGGCAGATCGCGTCCGACTCGCGGATGTTCGCGAGGAACTTGTTGCCCAGGCCCTCGCCCTCCGAGGCGCCGCGGACGATGCCCGCGATGTCGACGAAGTCGACGGTCGCCGGGAGGACCTTCTGAGAGCTGAAGATGCCGGCGAGGACGGCCAGGCGCTTGTCCGGGACGCCGACGACGCCGACGTTCGGCTCGATGGTGGCGAACGGGTAGTTGGCCGCCAGCACGTCGTTCTTGGTCAGGGCGTTGAACAGGGTCGACTTGCCGACATTCGGCAGGCCGACGATTCCGATCGTGAGCGACACGTTGGCGACTTCCCGTAGTGGAGGGGCGGCGGCCCGGGTGCGGGCCATCGGACAGTTTACTTTCCGATGAGAGGCAGTGGATGTACGCGTGTCCGGGGCCGGATCCGAGGGGCCTCCCGCCTAGTTTGGTGGGGTGGAGCAATACAGGACGCGACCGGCCCCTCACCCGCAGCGACCTCCGGCGCAGCGCCGGCGGCCGCGTGCCGCCGTGCCGCCCCTCCAGGGCCGCGGGCCGCGGCTCGCGGCCGCGCGGCGGCTGCCACGGCCCCGGCTGACCGGGCTCGGCGGCGGGCTGTTCGCGTGCGCCGCCATGGCGCTGGCCTGCGGGGTGTCCTGGCTGCTGTTCGACGCCTCGCTCTTCGTCTACGGGCTGCTCTTCCCGCCCGTCGCGGCCGCCACCGCCCTGTGGGTGCGGCCCGCCGACCTGATCACCGCGCCGATCACCGCCCCGATCGCCTTCGCCGCCGGAGTGTGGCCCATCTCGGGCGGCTCCGGCGGCTTCGGCGGGCATCTGATGGGGCTGGTCTCCGCGCTGTCCCTGCACGCCGGCTGGCTGTACGCGGGGACGCTGGCGGCGGCGCTGATCGTCGTCGTGCGCAAGGCCGTGCTGATCGGCCGCCGCCGGCTCCCGAG
Organism: Streptomyces sp. NPDC058674; assembly: GCF_042716505.1. Taxonomy (NCBI): domain Bacteria; kingdom Bacillati; phylum Actinomycetota; class Actinomycetes; order Kitasatosporales; family Streptomycetaceae; genus Streptomyces; species Streptomyces sp. NPDC058674. Next base: position 8,649 of record NZ_JBHXSC010000022.1, on the reverse strand, counting down.
GCAGTACGGCTAGTACTACTCCTTCGCCGCCATCGCCGCCCCGACGATGCCCGCGTTGTTCTGCAGTTTCGCCGGGACGATCTCGGCCCGGATGCCCTCGATCAGGGGCAGGAACTTCTCCGGCTTGCGGCTGACGCCGCCGCCCAGGATGAAGAGGTCCGGGGAGAAGAGCATCTCCACGTGCTCCAGGTACTTCTGCAGGCGGTGGGCCCAGTGCTCCCAGCTGAGGTCCCCGTCCTCCTTCGCCTTCACCGACGCCCGCTTCTCCGCGTCGTGCCCCTTCAGCTCCAGGTGGCCCAGCTCCGAATTCGGGACGAGGCGCCCGTCCGTGAACAGGGCGCTGCCGATGCCCGTGCCGAGGGTGAGCAGGATGACCGTGCCGCCCCGGCCGCGCCCGGCCCCGTACGTCATCTCGGCGACGCCCGCCGCGTCCGCGTCGTTGAGGACCGTGACAGGCAGGCCGCCCAGCTCGCGCGAGAGGAGGGCCGCCGCGTCGAGGCCGATCCAGCTCCTGTCGACGTTCGCCGCCGAACGGGTGACGCCGCCCGTGACCACCCCCGGGAAGGTGACCCCGACCGGGCCGGTCCAGGAGAACGCGCGGACCACCTCCGCGACACAGCCGGCCACCTCGTCGGGGGTGGCCGGCTGCGGGGTCAGTACTTTGTGGCGCTCCTGCGCGAGGTCGCCTCGGTCAAGGTCCACAGGGGCACCCTTGATACCGGAACCGCCGATGTCCACACCCATGATCTGCATGGACATACCGTACGAAACGAGTTAGCGGTCGGCGACCAGTTCCGCGGCTTCCGCCCGAAGATCGCGGCGCAGCTCCTTCGGCAGCGAGAAGACGATCGACTCCTCGGCCGTCTTGACGATCTCCACGTCCGCATACCCGCGCGTCGCGAGGTAATCCAGCACTTCCTCGACCAATACCTCCGGCACCGAGGCGCCCGAGGTCAGACCGACCGTGGTGACGCCCTCCAGCCAGGCCTCGTCGATCTCGCTCGCGAAGTCCACGAGGTGCGCGGCGCGCGCGCCGGCGTCGAGGGCGACCTCGACCAGGCGGATCGAGTTCGAGGAGTTCTTGGAGCCGACCACGATGACCAGGTCGGAGTCGGCGCCCATCACCTTGACGGCGGCCTGCCGGTTCGAGGTGGCGTAGCAGATGTCGTCGCTGGGCGGCGAGACCAGCAGCGGGAACTTCGCCTTCAGCGCGCCGACCGTCTCCATCGTCTCGTCGACGGAGAGGGTGGTCTGGGAGAGCCAGACGACCTTCGACTCGTCGCGCACCTCGACGTTCGCCACGTCGTCCGGGCCGTCCACGACGGTGATGTGGTCCGGGGCCTCGCCGGAGGTGCCGATGACCTCCTCGTGGCCCTCGTGGCCGATGAGGAGGATGTCGAAGTCCTCGTTGGCGTACCGGATCGCCTCCTTGTGCACCTTGGTGACCAGGGGGCACGTCGCGTCGATCGTCGCGAGCCTGCCGCGCGCGGCCTCCTCGTGCACCACCGGCGCCACGCCGTGCGCGGAGAACATCACGATGGAGCCCTCGGGGACCTCCTCCGTCCGCTCGACGAAGACGGCGCCCTTCTTCTCCAGCGTCTGGACGACGTACTTGTTGTGCACGATCTCGTGGCGGACGTAGACCGGCGCACCGTACTGCTCGAGGGCCTTCTCGACAGCGATCACGGCTCGGTCCACGCCCGCGCAGTAGCCGCGGGGTGCGGCGAGCAGGACGCGGCGGGAAGCGGGAGCGGGGGCGGCAGCAGTCATGCGGTCCATCGTACGGGGGTCCCCGGGAGGCCGCGGGCCGCCCGTTCGGCACAGACTTGGCCGAAAGCGTGTCCCGCCCATCGCCCGGAGGACGGATGGCGTCCGCTACGGATTCCAGCAAGGCGGCGCCCGCCGCGCTGAGGCGGTCCCTCGGCTTCCGGGACCTCGTCGTGTACGGGCTCCTGTTCATCGCGCCGATGGCCCCGGTCGGCGTGTTCGGCACGCTGGACGCCGCGTCGCACGGAGCCGTCGCCCTCGTCTACCTCGTCGCGACCCTCGCGATGGCCCTGACGGCCTACAGCTACGCGCAGATGGTGCGGGTGGCCCCGCAGGCCGGGTCGGTCTTCACGTACGCCCGCAAGGGCCTGGGCGAGGGGCCGGGGCTGATCGCCGGGTGGATGGCGATGCTCGACTACCTGCTGATCCCGGCGGTCGCGTACCTGTTCTCGGGGATCGCGATGAACGCCCTGGTCCCGGAGGTGTCGCGGTGGGTGTGGACGGCGCTGGCCGTCGTGGTCACCACCCTGCTGAACCTGTGGGGCGTACGGGCGGCGGCGCGGGTGGGCTTCGCGGTGCTGGCCCTGGAGGTCGTGGTCCTGCTCGTCTTCCTGGTCGCCGCGGTGACCGCGCTGGCCGGGGGCGGGGCGCAGCGCGGCTGGCTGTCCCCGCTGACCGGTGACGGCTCGCTGGGCTTCTCCTTCGCGGCGGTGCTCGGGGCGGTGTCGGTCGCGGTCCTGTCGTACCTGGGCTTCGACGCCATCGCCTCCTTCGCCGAGGAGGTGACGGGCGGCAGCGCGAGGGTGGCGCGGGCGGTGCTGTTCTGCCTGGCGCTGACGGGGGTGCTGTTCGTCGCCCAGACCTACCTGGCGGCGCTGCTGACGCCGGTCTCCTCGGCGGAGCTGGCGGCGAACCCGGGCGCGCAGGGGCCGGCCTTCTACACCACCGTGGAGTCGGCGGCGGGTCCGTGGCTGCACGACCTGGTCGCGGCCAGCAAGGCGATCGGGGCGGCCTTCGCGGCGCTGGCCGGGCAGGCGGCGGCCGGCCGGCTGCTGTTCGCGATGGCGCGCGAGCGGCGGCTGCCGCGGGCGCTGGCGCGGACCTCCGGCGGCACCCCGCGCCCGGCGCTCCTGGTGGCGGCCGCGATCACCCTGGTGGCGGCGGTGTGGGCGGCCCGACGCGACGACGGGCTCGACCACCTGGTCTCGGTGGTGTCCGTCGGGGCGCTGGTCGCCTTCACGCTGCTGCACGCGTCGGTGGTGGGCTGGTTCGTGGTCAAGCGGCGCGGGGGCGAGCCGGACTGGCTGAAGCACCTGGTGGCGCCGGTGCTGGGCGCGGCGGTGACCGTGGCGGTGATCGTCGAGGCCTCGTGGACGGCGCAGCTGGTGGGGGCGGTGTGGCTGGCGGTGGGCCTGGGCGTGCTCTTCGCCCAGCGCGGACGCCCCGGCCCGCGCCCGGACGGCGATGCGGGCGGCGGCCCAGGCGGCTTGGGCGGCGATGCGGGCGGCTTGGGCGGCGGTACGGGCGGCGGCCTGGGCGGTCCGGGTGCCGGTCCGGGCCGCGGCCCCGGCGGCTAGGTAAGCGGTTCGGGCGGAGGCCACCGCCGCGCCCCGGGCACGGCTCGGGCCGCGGCTCCGGCGGGCGTGCGGCCGCGACACCCCGGCGGGAGGCGGGGACGGGTGTCGGCAGGGCCGGATAGCCTGCGCGCATGGGTCTGAATACGTCGGCCGAGGCGCCGCTGCCGGTAGGCCAGGTGTCCCGGCTCATCGGGGGCTGGATCGACAAGCTCGGCCAGGTGTGGGTGGAGGGGCAGATCACGCAGCTCTCGCGGCGGCCGGGGGCGGGGGTGGTCTTCCTGACGCTGCGCGACCCCTCGCACGACATCTCGGTCGGCGTGACCTGCTACCGCCAGGTCTACGACGAGGTGGCGGACGCCGTCTCGGAGGGTGCGCGGGTCGTCGTCCTGGCCAAACCGGAGTGGTACGCCCCGCGCGGCCAGCTGTCCCTGCGGGCCACCGAGATACGGCCCGTGGGCATCGGCGAGCTGCTGGCCCGGCTGGAGCGGCTCAAGCGGGCCCTCGCCGCGGAGGGGCTGTTCGCCCTGGACCGCAAGAAGCCGCTGCCGTTCCTGCCGCAGCTGGTCGGGCTGGTGGTCGGCCGGGCCTCGGCGGCCGAGCGCGACGTACTGGAGAACGCCCGGCGGCGCTGGCCGGCGGTCCGCTTCGAGGTGCGCAACGTGGCCGTCCAGGGGGTGCACGCGGTGCCCCAGGTGATCCGGGCGGTCAGGGAGCTCGACGCGCTGGACGAGGTGGACGTGATCATCGTGGCGCGCGGCGGCGGCAGCGTGGAGGACCTGCTGCCCTTCTCCGACGAGGAGGTCGTCCGCACGGTCGCCGCCGCCCGCACCCCGGTGGTCTCGGCCATCGGCCACGAGCCGGACTCCCCGCTGCTGGACCTGGTCGCGGACCTGCGGGCCTCGACGCCCACGGACGCGGCGAAGAAGGTCGTCCCGGACGTGGGCGAGGAGCTGGAGCGGGTGCGCCAGCTGCAGGACCGGGGGCTGCGTGCGGTCCGCGGGCTGCTCGACCGGGAGGAGCGCGGACTGGCACACGCCCTGGCCCGGCCGGTTTTCGTCCACCCGCAGCGGATGGTGGAGACCCGGGAGGACGAGGTGGACGCGCTGCTGGCCCGCAGCCGCCGCACGCTCGGGCACCTGCTGGACCGGGCCGACTCGGAGCTCTCGCACACCCTGGCGCGTGTGGTGGCGCTGTCCCCGGCGGCGACCCTGGAGCGCGGGTACGCCGTGCTCCAGCGGGCCGACGGGCACGTGGTCCGCTCGCCGGAGGAGGTCTCGGGGGGCGAGGTGCTGCGCGCACGGGTGGCGGAGGGCTCCTTCTCCGTACGGGCCGACGACCCGGCCGCCGGGGCCGGAGGGGCCAGAGGGGCCGGGGAGGCCGCGGCGCCCGCCGCCGCCGCACCGGCTTCCGAATGACGACACACTGCCGCAACGAACGCGTCGGACAACGAACCTAGGGTGGAAACGGGAATGGCTGAGGCCGAGACGGCATTGGGATACGAGCAGGCCCGCGACGAGCTCATCGAGGTCGTCCGCAAGCTGGAGGCGGGCGGCACCTCGCTGGAGGACTCGCTCGCGCTCTGGGAGCGCGGCGAGGAACTCGCGAAGGTCTGCCGGCACTGGCTGGAGGGGGCCAGGGCCCGCCTTGACTCGGCGCTCGCGGCGCGGGAGGCGGCCGACGGGGAGTGATCCCGGTCACCGTCGGACCGGCTTAGTTGAACGTTCACCTACTTTTGCCGTAGAGTCGGGGACATCGCTCCACCGCTTCACCTCCGTATGGAAGAAGGCTTTCCGATGTCTCTCGTTCTCGACCCCGCCGCGCAGGACCTGCTGTTCCGCGAGGCCCGCACGGCCAACTCGTTCTCCGACGAGCCGGTCACCGAGGAGCAGGTCCAGGCGATCTACGACCTGGTGAAGTACGGCCCCACCGCTTTCAACCAGACCCCGCTGCGCATCACCCTGGTCCGCTCCCCCGAGGCCCGTGAGCGTCTCGTGAAGCACCTCGCCGAGGGCAACCAGGCCAAGACCGCGGCCGCGCCGCTCGTCGCGATCCTCTCCGCGGACAACGAGTTCCACGAGGAGCTCCCGACCCTGCTCCCGCACTTCCCGCAGGCCAAGGACCTCTTCTTCGCCGAGCGTCCGGTCCGCGAGCAGTCCGCGCTGCTGAACGCCGCGCTGCAGGCCGCGTACTTCATCGTCGGCGTCCGCGCCGCCGGCCTGGCCGCCGGCCCGATGACCGGCGCCGACTTCGGCGGCATCCAGAAGGAGTTCCTGGACGCCGACCACACCCCGCTGATGGTCGTCAACATCGGCAAGCCGGGCGAGGACGCCGTCGGTTTCCCGCGCTCCCCGCGCCTGGAGTTCGACCAGGTCATCACCACCGTCTGAGTGCGGACGGCGCCCGCCGCCGTACGCCGAAGAGGCCGCGCCCCCCGGGATTCCGGAGTGCGCGGCCTCTTCGGCGTACGCATCGCGCCGTCGCCGCGAAGACGGCCGAGCCCGGCGGCAGGCCACCCGCACGGGGCGCCGCCGCGGTTGCCGGCTGCTACCCGCCGGCCGTGGCGCCCTGCTTGAACTCCAGCGCCGACGCCATCGCGCCGAGCTGCTCGAAGGAAGCCGTACCGGTCACCACCGTGACGAAGCCCTGGTCCTGCTTGACGAGGGCGTCGTACTTCTCGCCCTCCCAGCGCTCCCAGGCCGCGTCGCCGACCTGCTGCGTCTGCCCGGTGGCCTTCGCCTGCTGGGTGACCCGGCCCAGGTACTTCACGGAGACGTCGGTGGACTGCTCCAGCGCCACGTACTCCTGCTTCGGGTCCAGGAAGCCCAGGTGCCACGCGTCGGCGTTTTTGCGTTCGTACGTCACCGAGGTCGCGCGCCACTCCGCCGGGAGCCCGACCGGGACCGCCAGGGGGTACGGGGCCGCACGGCGCGCCGTGATCGTCTCCACCCGGTAGTCGACCGTGCGCGTCGGATCGGCCTTCTCGTCATGGGGGATGAAGAGATAGATCCCCGCCACGACGAGGCCGATCACCCCCAGCGACCGGACCATGTCCCAGACCGTCTGCTTGCCTTTCATACCTGCCACGGGACCATCGTCCCGCATGGCCGGCGGCGATCACCGCCGGGGTGGCCCCGAGCGGGCGCGCGCCGGGGGCCCGGCGGGCGGGAGCGGGCCACAAGACGTCCGCACTGGCCAATCGGCTGACCGATATCCCGCTCATACGTGCCCCGGCCTGCTCAATATGTCGACGTACCGATAGAGTTCGGGCACCCTCACATCCCGGCCGTCGTCGTACAGAAAGGTGCGCTCCGATGACCGAGCACAACCTGCCGCCCCAGCTCGAAGTCTCCCCCGAAGCCCCCGACCGCAACCTCGCCCTCGAACTGGTCCGGGTCACCGAGGCCGCCGCCATGGCCGCGGGCCGGTGGGTCGGCCGCGGTGACAAGCTCGGCGCGGACGGCGCCGCGGTCAACGCGATGCGGACCCTGATCTCCACCGTCTCGATGAACGGCGTCGTCGTCATCGGCGAGGGGGAGAAGGACGAAGCCCCCATGCTCTTCAACGGCGAGCGGGTCGGTGACGGCACCGGTGCCGAGGTCGACATCGCCGTGGACCCCATCGACGGCACCACCCTGAACGCCAAGGGCATGCCGAACGCCATCGCCGTACTGGCCGCCGCCGACCGCGGCACCATGTTCGACCCGTCGGCCGTCTTCTACATGGAGAAGCTGGTCACGGGCCCGGAGGCGGCCGACTTCGTCGACATCAACGCCCCCGCGTCGGTCAACATCCGCCGCGTCGCGAAGGCCAAGAACATGGCCGTCGAGGACGTCACCGTGGTCATCCTGGACCGCCCGCGCCACGAGGGCATCGTCAAGGAGATCCGCGAGACCGGCGCGCGGATCAAGTTCATCTCGGACGGCGACGTCGCGGGGTCGGTCATGGCCGTGCGTGAGGGCACCGGCGTGGACCTGCTCCTCGGCATCGGCGGCACCCCCGAGGGCATCATCTCGGCGTGCGCCATAAAGTGCCTCGGCGGCACGATCCAGGGCAAGCTGTGGCCCAAGGACGAGGCCGAGCGCCAGAAGGCCCTTGACGCGGGGCACGACCTGGACCGGGTCCTGCACACGAACGACCTGGTGTCCGGCGAGAACGTCTTCTTCGTCGCCACCGGCATCACGGACGGCGAGCTGCTGCGCGGCGTCCACTACCGCTCGGAGACCGCGACCACGTCCTCGCTGGTCATGCGCTCGAAGTCGGGCACGATCCGCCAGATCGACTCGACGCACCGGCTCTCGAAGCTGCGTGCGTACAGCGCGATCGACTTCGACCGGGCCAAGTAGCCCGGCCGGACACGGCACGCCGGAGGGGCGGCCACCGCGTGCGGCGGTGACCGCCCCTCCGGCGTGTGTGCGGAAGGCTCGGGTACGGGTCGTCGTGCCGGTCCGGGCGGTCGCGGCGGGCCCACCGGTTGGCTGATCGGCTGGCCGGTACGGGGCTCCGCGCGCCCCGGAGCGGCCGCGGGCGGGCTCCGCCTCCTCAGCCCGCCGCGGCGATCGGACCGGCGCCCGCCGCGGCCTGGCGGAGCTCGGCGGACCGACGGCGCATCCGGGCCAGGACCACGCGCCGCTCGGCGGCGGTGAGCCCGCCCCAGACGCCGTACGGCTCGGGCTGGAGCAGGGCGTGCTCGCGGCAGGCGACCATCACCGGGCAGCGGGCGCAGACGCGCTTGGCGGCCTCCTCCCGGGAGAGCCGGGCCGCGGTCGGCTCCTTGGACGGCGCGAAGAACAGTCCCGCCTCGTCGCGGCGGCAGACCGCCTCCGCGTGCCAGGGCCCGTCCTCGGCCCTGGCCGGCACCCGCGGCTTCGGCACGGCGGCCGGGCGCCCGTGAAGGCTCTGGGCGGCGGCTGCCTGCAGGGACTGATGCGGCGGATGCGGCACGGTCTACTCCTGACGACGTATACGCGAGCGAGAGACGATGCACCTGTCCCTACCCGCTGTACGCGCCCCTATGCACCGGGTGCCACGGGCCGGCGGAGGAACGTCCGAAACGCGATCCCGCCTGCGGCGGCGTCTCCCGGGCCCTCGGCGGGCCCGGAGCGCACGGCCGGAACCCGCCTGCGGCGACGGCCACCGGCGCCCGGCCGACCCGGGGGCCGCCGGGGACCGGGGGCGGGGCCGCCCGGGACCGGGGGCGGGGGCGGGTGGGGGCCGAGGTCGGGGCTGCCGGGGGCCGGGGTCGGGCTGGGGGGCCGCACGCGGCGCCGCGGCGCGCGCCGGCCGACGGCGCGGCGCGCTCCGGACC
>NZ_JBHXSC010000021.1:71273-95523 GCF_042716505.1 Streptomyces sp. NPDC058674 | reverse complement strand
GAGTTGCCTACGTGTCACGACCCCAGTCCTACCGGATCCCACTCCGCGCAGAGTGAAGAACTCAGAAGCTGATCACGACATCACACAGGCCCTAGCCCTAGCTCTAGCCCGGACGCGGGCCGGGGCAGCCCCCGGCCCGCCCCGGCCGTCCCCGGACGGCTCCCGCCACGGGAGCCGTCCGGCGGTCCGGGGGCATCCGGGGGCTCGGCGGGCACCGCGGCGCGCGCGGCCGACACCGCGGTACGGCCGTGCGGGTGGCGGAGCCGGGCCCGTGGCCCCGCGCGATCCCGATCATGGCCGAATGTCGACGGGTACCTCCGGAACGCATCACTGATGATCCCTCGTCGCACGCCACCCGTGCCTTACGATCTCGGCGGACGGTCCCGTCCCGCGACCGCCACCCGCCCCGCACTCGTGGAGGTCAACCGTGTTCCGGACGGCCAGAGGCACCCGCAGTCGTCGCAGCAGCTTCCGCATCCGCGCCGCGGCCGGCGCCGCCGCGGGGGTGTTCCTCGCCGCGGGCTGCTCCTCCGGCGACGACGGGCCGGGAGAGGCGGCGGGCGGGGTGCCCGTGGTCGAGAAGGGCAAGCTGACCACCTGCACCCACCTGCCCTACCCGCCGTTCCAGTTCGAACGGGACGGCAAGGTCGTCGGTTTCGACGTGGCCCTGGTCGACCTGGTCGCGACCAGGCTCAAGGTCGAGCAGAAGATCCTCGACACGCCCTTCGAGAACTTCAAGACCGGCGCCTTCCTGAACTCCGGCGAGTGCGACCTCGCGGCGGCCGGCATGACGATCACCGACGAGCGCAAGAAGAACGTGGACTTCTCCGTCCCCTACTTCGACGCGACCCAGGCACTGCTGGCGACCAGGAAGAGCGGCGTCACCTCCCTCGCCGACGTCAAGGCCAAGTCGAAGAAGCTGGGCGCCCAGGCCGAGACCACCGGCGAGAGCTATGCCACGGCGCAGGGGTTCGATCCGGTCGCGTTCGAGAGCTCGGACGCGGTGCTCAACGGGCTCCGCACGGGGCAGGTCGACGCCGTCGTCATCGACTACCCGGTCGTCCAGGGCTGGCTCAAGGACCCGAAGAACGCGGCCGAGTTCACCCTCGGGCAGAACATCGAGACGGGCGAGCAGTACGGCTTCTCGGTGAAGAAGGGCAACACCGCGCTCGTGGCCGCGATCGACAAGGCGATCACGGACGCCAAGGCCGACGGCACCTACAAGAAGCTCTACGAGCAGTGGATCGGGCCCCTGCCCCAGGCCACGCCGTGACCTCTCGGCTGACCCGGCGACAGCGCCGCCGCGTCTCGCAGGGCGTCCAGTACGCGCTCTTCGCGGCGGTGCTGGTGCTGATCGGCGTATCGGCCGACTGGGACCGGCTGCAGAACCAGTTCGCCCAGAAGGACCTGGCCCTGCGCCTCTTCCCCGAGATCATCACCACGGCGCTGCGCAACACGGTGGTGTACACGATGTCCGGCTTCCTGCTCGGTCTCGTGCTCGGCCTGGTCATCGCCATGATGCGGCTGTCCTCCGTGGCCCCGTACCGTTGGGTCGCGAGTGTCTACATCGAACTGTTCCGCGGCCTGCCCGCCCTGCTGATCTTCATCTTCGTGGGCGTGGCCGTGCCGCTGGCCTTTCCGGGCACCGAGATCCCCGGCGGGACGTACGGCAAGGTCGCGATCGGTCTGGGCCTGGTGGCCGCCGCGTACATGGCGGAAACGATTCGGGCCGGCATCCAGGCGGTGCCCAAGGGGCAGATGGAGGCGGCCCGCTCCCTGGGCTTCTCCCACGCCCGCGCCATGGTGTCGGTGATCATCCCGCAGGCCTTCCGCATCGTCATCCCCCCGCTCACCAACGAACTGGTCCTGCTGTTCAAGGACTCCTCGCTGGTGCTGTTCCTCGGGGTGACGCTGCAGGAGAGGGAGCTGACGAAATTCGGACGGGACCTCGCCAGCCAGACCGCGAACTCCACCCCGATCCTCGTCGCCGGCCTGTGCTACCTGCTCGTCACCGTTCCGCTGAGCTTCGTGGTGCGCCGCCTCGAGGCGCGCGCGGACAAGGCCACGTGAGGACGAGATGCCACAGGAGAGGGAAGCGGTGGACACGAAGGCCACGGACCGCCCGGAGATCGAGATCCGGGGGCTGCACAAGTCCTTCGGCGACAACCACGTCCTGCGCGGCATCGACCTGGAGGTCGCCCGCGGCGAGGTGGTGTGCGTGATCGGACCGTCCGGATCGGGGAAGTCGACGCTGCTGCGCTGTGTGAACCTGCTGGAGGAGCCCACCGGGGGCCAGGTCTTCGTCGGGGGCACGGAGGTCACCGACCTGGACGTCGACATCGACGCCGTGCGCCGCCGCATCGGCATGGTCTTCCAGCAGTTCAACCTCTTCCCGCACGTGAACGTCACCGGCAACCTCACGCTGCCGCAGCGGCGCGTACTGGGCCGGGACAAGGAGCGGGCCGCGGCCGTCGCGCTGGAGAACCTCGACCGGGTCGGGCTCGCCGACAAGGCGGACGCCTTCCCGGCCCAGCTGTCCGGCGGCCAGCAGCAGCGGGTGGCCATCGCCCGGGCCCTGTCGATGGGCCCGGAGGTGATGCTCTTCGACGAGCCCACCTCGGCGCTCGACCCGGAGCTCGTCGGCGAAGTGCTGTCGGTGATGCGGGTGCTGGCGGGCGAGGGCATGACGATGATGGTCGTCACGCACGAGATGAGCTTCGCCCGCGAGGTCGCGGACCGGGTGGTGTTCATGGACGGCGGCGTGATCGTCGAGGAGGGTCCGGCGGCGCAGGTGGTGGGCCGTCCGCGGGAGGAGCGCACCCGCAACTTCCTCAACCGCATCCTCGATCCGGCGGCGGTCCGGCCGCCGGCAGGTGGGGAGCCCCCGGCCTGACGGCCCCAACGGCTCCAACGGCCACGACGGCCGGCGCGGTGCGGCACCCGTCCCCAGGTGTGGCCCCGATCCGTCGTTCGAGATGTGATCAGCGGGTGGTCGAAATACAATGAACCGGGGTTTTCGTGCCAGGGCCCTGAAGCGAACGTACCTCGGAGCGCTCCATGACCCCCCATCGGGCCACGCGGTCGGCGACCGCGGACGACTTGCTGACGCGGCTCGGGCGGCTCACCGCCCAGGCCAGGGAGGGAGCCGAGCTCCACCAGGCCCGCGTCGAGCTGGCCGAGGCGCTCCAGCGCGAGATCCTGCCCGCATCCCTGCCCGCCCTGCCGGGGCTGCGCACGGCGGCCCGTTACGCGCCCGCCCGGCACGGCCTGAGCGTGGGTGGCGACTGGTACGACGGCTTCGCGCTCCCCTCGGGCGCCCTGGGCTTCTCGATCGGCGACGTCGAGGGCCACGACGTGGAGGCGGCGGCCTTCATGGGCCAGGTCCGCATCGCCGTACGGGCCGTGGCGGCCTCCGCAGCCGACCCCGGCGAGGTGCTCCGGCGGGCCAACGAACTGCTCCTCTCGGTCGACTGCGACCTCTTCGCGACCTGCACCTTCGTCCGCTTCGATCCCGTGGCCTGGGAGGTCCAGAGCGCCCGTGCGGGCCACGTACCCGGCCTATGGGCCACGACCGGGGGCGAGTACGGCATCGTGGAGGACGAGGGCGGCCTGCCCCTGGGCATGCTGCCGGGCTCGGAGTATCCCGTGACCCGGCGCCCGCTGACGAGCGCAGGATCGTTCGTCCTGGTCACCGACGGGGTCGTGGAGGGCCCGTCCTTCCCGATCGAGGCCGGCCTGGCCCGGGTGGCCGAGGTGATCCGCGCCGGGGCTGGCGCGGACCCCGGCGACCTGGCCGCCGAGGTGATGAAGGTCGCCGACTCCACCGGCCACGAGGACGACGCCGCGGTGCTCGTCCTGCGCCACGAGGCGGCACCCCGCCCGGATCGGGTGACCCGTAACAGACCGTAGAGCGTGTCACGCGCCCCTGGCAGGGGCGGACTGTTGTCTGATGCAGTGATGCGCTCCGAGGGCTTGCGACGTCTGTGCCCGGCCGTGCTCCGGATCCTCGCCGTCGCCGCCGCCTACTACGCGGGCGGTCGGATCGGCCTGCTCCAGCAGGTCGTGGTCGAGGGCGCGGTCGTCACTCCCTTGTGGCCGCCCACCGGCATCGCCCTGGGCTGCCTGCTCTGGCTGGGGCTCGGGGTCTGGCCGGGGATCGCGCTCGGCGCCGTGCTGGTCATCCACTCGATCAGCCCCATCGACTACGTCGGGCTCGCCATCGTCGCGGGAAACACCCTCGCCCCCGTGTGCGCCTTCCTGATGCTCCGACAGGTCGGCTTCCGCATCGCGCTGGAGCGGTTCCGCGACGGGGTGGCCCTGGTCTTCCTGGGCGGCTTCGCGCCGATGCTGATCAGCGCCACCGTCGGCGCGTGGCTGCTGGAGCTCACCGACAGCCTGCCGGAGGGCGGCTTCTGGACCGTGTGGTGGACGTGGTGGGCGGGCGACGCCATGGGCGTGCTCGTGATCACGCCGCTGCTGCTGGTCCTGCGCAAGGCGCACCTGCCCCTGGAAACGTACCGGTGGGCCGAGGCGTCCGCCCTGGCGGTCTCGGCCGTAGCCGTCACCCTCCTGGCGACCAGGAGCGGACTGGCGCTGCTCTTCCTCGTCTTCCCGCTGCTGATCTGGGCGGCCCTGCGCTTCCAGCTCGCGGGGAGCGCGCCGGTCATGCTGCTGGTGTCCGTGCTGGCCAATGCGGCGGCGATCGGACAGATCGGTCCCTTCGCCGACCACACCCTGGTCGAGGGCATGGCCAACCTCCAGGCGCTCAACGGCTCCGCGGCGCTGACCTCGCTGCTGCTGTCGGCGCTCGTCACCGAACAGAACACCATCCGCCTCAGGATCGAGCAGGCCTGCCAGGAGCTGGCCGAGGTCGTGGAACAGCTCGCCTCGGGGCGGTCCACGACCCGCTGGCCCGCACTGGACGAGGACGCCCCCGGCCCGGTGGGCGAGGCCGAGCCGCGCGCCCCCCGGGCGGTGGACGACGCGTAGCGCCGCCGACAGGCCCCGGGCGGGCCCTCGGCCGGACATCCCCGCGGCGGGGTGCCTGCGGCGGCCGGACGGGGTAGGGCTGGGCGCGGGGCCCGGCGCGGGTCCCGGAAGAGGAGGGCACCGTACACCGTGACCACACCTGCCCCATGGGACATCATCAGCGCTCTCGCGCACCGGTTCGACGCCTGCGACGCGGAGCGGGAGATCCAGCCGGAGGAAAGCCACCTGCTGCAAGTGCTCAAGATCGGGGAGGAGTTCGGCGAGGCCGCACAGGCGGTCATCGGAGCGAGGGGCACCAACCCCCGCAAGGGGCACTCCCACACCTGGGAGGACGTGCACGACGAGGTGTGCGACGTCATCATCACGGGCATGGTCGCCCTCGCCCGGATGCGCCCCGACGCGGCGGCCTACTTCGCCGGGCAGCTGGAGCTCAAGGCGGGCGCGTTCCTCTCGCCCTCTCCGCCGTCGCCACAGGCACAGCAGCGATCGGACGATGTGGAAAAGTGCGCTCGTGGTAAAAATCCTCTTGAATGAGGAAAGGCCTCAGGGTATCTTTACCTTCGCCGTACGCATGTGCGATCTCCACGGGAAGGCCCTGTATGACCCAGTTCGATGCCGGCGTTGAATTCGACCGCCAGGTCCAGACCCTGGTGGGGCTCGGCTACCCGGCGCTCGCGGGACGCACGGAGGCCGCGTTCCGCGCCCTTCTCGAACCGCTGCGCGCACCGGCCCTCGCGCGGGCCGCCGACATGGCCGCCCCGTCCGAGAGCCGCGCGCCGTTCCTCATCGTCGTCACCAGGGAACTCGTCCCGCTCGAAGCGGCCGTTCCGCTCACCGCCCTCGCGGGCAAGGACAAGCCGGGCATCATCGAGCGGTTCTACAAGCCCGGCGAGCTGGAGCGCTTCGTGTCCGTCGAGGAGCTGGAAGTCCCGGACGCCGCCGCGTACCTGGTCTTCGACACCGAGCGGGGTGAGGAGTTCTGCGACGTCGTCCCCCTGCACGCCATGGCGCGTATCGCCGAGCGGGGCCGCACCCCCCTCACCATCGAGGAGGGCCTCGCGCTGGTCAACCACCACCCGGCGGCGCTCGCGAAGAACAAGTGCTTCTCGCTGGCCGGCACCCGATTCGGCGACCGGCGCGTCCCGGCGCTGTGGATCAGCAACGGCGCCCCGAAGCTCGGATGGTGCTGGGAAGGGAACCCGCACACCTGGCTCGGTCTCGCCTCGGCAGGTGGGAGGTCCGCCGGCCCGGCATGATGGGTGCGTGATCACCATTCATCTCATGCGCTGACCGCCGCGCCCCGGGTCCTGCACAATCGGCGGATGAGCGACGAAGACCCCTACCTGTGGCTGGAAGACGTGACCGGCGGGCCCGCCCTCGCCTGGGTGCGCGAGCGCAACGCCGAGACCCTGGACGCGCTGGCCGGGACGCCCGGCTTCAAGGTGCTCGAACGCGAGGTGCGCGAGGTGCTGGACGACGGCGCCCGGATTCCCTACGTCTTCCGCCGCGGCCGGCACCTCTACGACTTCTGGCAGGACGCCGACCGCGTGCGCGGGGTGTGGCGGCGGACCAGCCTGGAGGAGTACCGCAAGGACCGGCCGGCCTGGGAGACCGTCCTGGACCTGGACGCGCTCTCCGAAGCGGAGGGGGAGGACTGGGCGTGGGCCGGCAGCGAGGTCCTCGCGCCCGACCACCGCCTCGCCCTGGTGATGCTCTCGCGCGGCGGCGCGGACGCCTGCGTGGTGCGGGAGTTCGACCTGGAGTCGCTGGAGTTCGTCGGGGACGGGTACGCCGTCCCCGAGGCCAAGACCCGGATCGGGTGGATCGACCGCGACAGCGTCTGGATCGGCACGGACTTCGGGCCCGGTTCCGTGTCCGCGTCCGGCTACCCCCTCCAGGTGCGCCGGTGGCGCAGGGGAACGCCGCTGGAGGAGGCCGAACTCGTCTACCAGGGGCGGGCGTCGGACCTGTCCGCGGTCGGATGGCACGATGACACCCCGGGATTCACCCGGGACTTCGTCTCCCAGAGCCTGGACTTCTGGAACAGCCGCCTCTTCCTGCTGCTGCCGGAAGGGACCCGAGGCGAGCGGCTGTACCGGATCGACGTGCCGGACGACGCCGCCAAGTACGTCCACCGGCAGTGGTTGATCGTGACTCCCAGAACGCCCTGGCTCGGCCACGCTCCGGGAACCCTGCTCGCCTTCGACTTCGAGGACTACCGGGCCGGCGTCCGCGAGCCCACCGTGCTGTTCGCGCCCGACGGGCACACCGCGCTGGCCGGCCACCACTGGACCCGGCACCACCTCATCCTCGCCACCCGCGCCGACGTCTCCTCCCGCATCGAGATCCTCACCCCCGGCGCGGACGGGGACGGGTGGACCCGGGCGCCGCTCGCCGACGTACCGCCGCTCTCCACGGCCTCCGTCGTCTGCACCACCCCCGACGAGGGAGACGAGTACTTCCTCGACGTGTCCGGCTTCCTCCAGTCCGCCACCCTGTACCGGGGGGTGGCCGACGGCCCCGGCGAAGCCCTCAAACGGGCCCCGGCCCTCTTCGACGCGGCCGGGCTCGGCGTGCGCCAGTACTTCGCCGCCTCCGCCGACGGCACGCGCGTCCCGTACTTCGTGGTCGGCCCCGAGGACCGGTCCGGCCCCGGACCGGCCCTGCTCTACGGGTACGGGGGATTCGAGGTCTCCCTGGTGCCCCGGTACAGCCCCGTCGTCGGGCGGGCCTGGCTCGCGCGCGGCGGCACGTACGTCGTCGCGGCGATCCGCGGCGGCGGCGAGTACGGCCCCGCCTGGCACCAGGCGGCCCTCGGGGCGAACCGGGTACGCGCCTTCGAGGACTTCGCCGCCGTCGCCCGCGACCTCGTCGACCGGGGCATCACCACCGCGCCCCAGCTGGGGATCGAGGGAGGCAGCAACGGAGGCCTCCTGATGGGCGCCATGCTCACCCGCCACCCGGAGCTCTTCGGGGCGGTCGTCGCCCACGTGCCCCTGCTCGACATGCTCCGCTTCCACCGGCTGCTCGCCGGAGCCAGCTGGACCGCCGAGTACGGGGACCCCGACGACCCCGCCGACCGCCCGCACCTCGCGGCGCTCTCCCCGTACCACCAGGCCCGCGCGGACGTCACGTACCCGCCCCTGCTGCTGCTCACGTCCACGCGCGACGACCGCGTGCACCCCGGGCACGCACGCAAGATGGCCGCCCGGCTCAGGGAGCTCGGCCAGCGGGTCCACTTCCACGAACACCTGGGCGGCGGCCACGCGGGCGCGACCGACCACCGCCAGACCGCCTTCAACGAGGCGCTCGTCCACACCTTCCTGTGGGAGCGGCTGACACCGTCCGCCCACCGCACCGCGCCCTGAGGCCCAGCGCCCGTCAGAGCCTGCCCTCATCCGGGGCGCCGCCCTCGGTCGGGTCCTCGGTCGGGCCCTGGGCCGGGGCGCCGGGGGAGGACGGGACGAGGAAGACCTCGTCCTCGTAGCACCAGGCCCACACCTCGCCCTTTTCGGCCGAGCGGGCCAGGGGGTGTCCGGTACGCGCGGCGTGCGACCAGGCGTGTCGTCCGGGTGAGCTGTCGCAGCAGCCGACATTCCCGCAGGTCAGGCAGGCGCGCAAATGGACCCACCGCTGCCCGGAGGCAAGGCAGTCGGGGCACCCGGACGCGCGGCGCCCGGCCGGCGCGGACGCCGGACGGACGGGGTCCGCACCCGGGGCAGGCGCCCCGCTCAGGTGGCGGCAGGGCCGTCCCTCCGGCCGGCCCGCGTCGTACGCGACTTCCCATCGGTGCATCGGATCTCCTTCGCGGGGGTGGGGCCCGGTCGGCGTCCCACCCCGGATTCGCAGCCGACCGGCTCCGGGACGGCCGCTCGGGCCGATGGCCTCCGTCACGCGTTCGCGGGGGTGAACGCCCTGTCGAGGAGGTCGAAGAGGTGGGCGGCCTCGGGGGTGAGGGCGGCGGTGATCGCGCCGTCGTCGTACCCGGCGAGGGTGAGTTCCTGGATGCGCCGGAAGAGCAGGCGGTGGGCGGCGCCCACGAGCGCCGCGGCCGCGCGCGGAGCGAGGTCCGGCGCGTCGCCGGGTGTGAGCGCCGCCAAGGCCGCGGCGAGGGCCTCCTCGCGCTGGTCGTGCAGTTCGCGCAGGCGGCCCGTGAGGGTCGGACTGTCGGCGATCATGCGCGAGAAGTCGGGGCCGGCGAAGCCGACGACCGGATCGTGGCCCTCCAGGGCTGCGGTGAACTCCCGGCGCAGTGCGGCGAGCGGGGTCTCGCCGTCCCCGCGGCCCGTGACGGCGAGCGCCAGGCCGGCGGTGAAGGCCTCCTGGCGGTCGAAGGCCAGGTCCTCCTTGCGCGCGAAGTAGTTCGTCACCGTCTTCTTGGCCACGCGGGCCGCCGCGGCGATCTCGGCGACGGTCGTCCGCTCGAAGCCCTGCGCGAGGAAGAGCCGGGTGGCGTGGTCGGAGATCAGCTGCCTGGTCTCCTGCTTCTTGGACTCGCGGAGTCCCGGGGTTTCGGCGCTCATGCGGGAATCTTACAATCGTCGCAAAAATATGCCGAAGGGAGCCGAAAGGATCGGGCGCCCCGGCCGAGCTCGTCCGGCCGTGCTCGTCCAGCCGTTCGGGCCGTGATCAACTACGGTGGGCGGCCGGTGCTCACGACCGGGGGAAGGCCCTGCACCGCAACGACCACTTGGGGGGAAGCAGTGGCCACGACGACCGCGCACATACGCCAGGACCGACTGCGCATATCCGAGCTCGACGCCCTGCGCGGCTTCGCACTCCTGGGCATCCTGCTGGTCAACGCGCTGATGATGGCGGGCCCGTACGCCCTCAGCGGCGTCGACGACCCCGACGCCTCCCTGCTCGGCCGGACCGTCGAAGGCCTCGTCCAGACCTTCGTGGCCGGCAAGTTCTACCTGCTCTTCTCGTTCCTCTTCGGCTACAGCTTCACCCTGCAGCTGGCCTCGGCCGAGGGCGACGGCGCCCGGCCCGTTCCCCGGCTGCTGCGCCGGTCGCTCGGCCTGTTCGTGCTGGGGGCGCTGCACGCCGTACTGCTGTACGTCGGCGACATCCTCATGACGTACGCCGTGTTCGCCCTGGTCCTGGTCGCCGCGCGCAACTGGTCCCCGCGCGCGGCGCGGCTCGCCGCCTGGATCGTCTACGGCTGTGCGTGCGCGTTCCTGCTGCTCGTCGGGGCGCTCTCACTGCTCGCCTCCCACGCGGAGGCCGCCGCGCTCGACGCCGAACTGGCCTCCGGCTTCCCCGCACTGGCCGCCGACTACCGGGGCGATGCCGCATCGGTCGTGCGGGCCAACCTCGGCCAACTGCCCGACGCCCTGCTGGGGGCGATCCTGATGGGCGGCTTCGTCGTGGCGGCCTTCCTGCTCGGCCTGTACTGCGGCAAGCAGCGCTTCCTCGCCGACGTGGGGAGCCGGCACGCCGCGATGCGGCGGATGTGCCTGCTCGGCGTCGCCGCCGGGCTTCCCGGCAGCGTCTTCATGGCGCTGACCGCCACCGGTCCGTTCGGACCCCGGTGGGCGCTCTTCGGGCAGGTGGTGGGCACCGTGACGGCCCCGGCCCTGACCGCCGCGTACGTCTGCGGCATGCTGCTCCTCATGCGGACCGCCCGCGGCGCGCGGATCACCGCGCTCCTCGCCCCCGCCGGACGGATGGCCCTGACGAACTACCTGGCCCAGTCCCTGGTCATGGCCCTCGTCTTCACCGGCTACGGCCTCGCGCTCTACGACCGCCTCGGCCCGGCCGCCGTCGTGCTCGGCTCCCTCGTGCTGTACGGCGCCCAACTGGCCCTCAGCGCACACCTGATGGCCCGGTTCCGGTACGGCCCGGTGGAGTGGCTGCTGCGGACGGTGACGCTGGCGCGGTTCCCGGGCGGCCGTACCCGCGAGCCCGCCGCCCGCTGACGGGCGCGGCCCGCCGGCTCAGCCATACAGAGCCGCCGGGATGCGCCGAGCGCGCGGTCCCGGCAGCCTGGCTCCATGCCCGACCGTACGCACGTCACGATCCACCCCCCGCTGGCCCGGGGCGGCCGACCGGTCACCGTGCACGCCCACGGTGTCGACGAGCGGCTCGGCGTCGCGTCGGGGGTCGACGACGTCGTCGAATTCCTCCGCCGGATCGGCCTGGAGGACGGCGCCGAACTCATCGCGGGCGAGGACCCCCGCATCACCTGGATCGGCGGCGGCCCCACCGAGTGGGCGTGACGGCCGCCCGCCCGGTGCGCGGGGACGGTGCGGGTCCGGCCGGTGGCCGCGCCGGCTCCGGCCCCGGCTGCGGGTGTCGCTCACGAGGCCGCCGTCGTCGCGCTGGGTGACGGCCCCGTGGCGGGGGTCCGTCACCTCGGAGGGCGCTGCGGGAAGCGGACACGGAGACGCACCTGTCCCTGGCTCGGGGCTCCGAGATGCTCGGGGCCGGGCTCGGCCATTTACTGGAGGGTGGAGACCGGCGGCCGGAGGGAGTGCCCGTGATGGCTGAGAGTGGCGGAACCGAGGCCGGCGGTACCCCGCCCGCCCGTGCCGCCCGGGCCGACGAGGCGCTGGTGGAAGCGGCGGTGGAGGCGCGGATCGCCCCGCCGAGCGGCCTGCTCGACGTACTGAACGTCGCCGCGATCGTCCTCGACGCGCAGGGCCGGATCGCCCTGTGGAGCCCTCAGGCGGAACAGTTGTTCGGTTGGACGGCGGGGGAGGCGCTGGGCCGTCCCGCCGCCCGCCTGCTCGCCGCCCCCGAGCACCTGGAGCTGGTCATGGAGCTCTTCGCGCGCGTCATGGGCGGCGCGGGGGACTGGGCGGGCGCCTTCCCCGTGCGGCACAAGGACGGCAGCCGCCACCTGGTGGAATTCCGCAACATGCGGCTCCTCGACGAGCACGGGGACCTCTACGCCCTCGGCATCGCCACCGACCGCGCCCGGCTGCGCCACCTGGAGCGCGACCTCGCCCTCTCGGCCCGGCTGGTCGCACAGTCCCCGATCGGGCTCGCCGTCCTGGACACGGACCTGCGCTACGTCCTGGTCAACCCGATGTTGGAGCGCATCAACGGCCTGCCCGCCTCCCAGCACATCGGGCGGGGCGTGCGGGAGGCCCTGTCCTTCCTCGACGACGCCGCAGCCGTCGAGGCGGCCATGCGCCAGGTCCTGGCCACGGGCACGCCGCTCGTCGAGCAGTTCACGGCGGGCCACAACCAGGGCGACCGGCACCACGAGCACGCCTGGTCGGTGTCGTACTACCGGCTGGAGGACGCCGGCGGGCGGGTACTGGGCCTGGCGACCTCCATCGTCGACATCACCCAGAGCCACCTGGCGGCCAAGGAGATCGCCCGCAGCCGCCGCCGCCTCGCACAGATCGCGGACGCCACCGTCCGCATCGGCACCACTCTCGACCTGGAGCAGACCGCCCGGGAACTCGCCGACGTCGTCGTGCCGGAACTGGCCGACATCGCCGCCGTCGACATCCTCGACTCCGTCCTCGACGGCCGCCCCAGCCTCCAGTCCTCCGCCCACGAACCGGCCGTGTTCCGGGCCCTGGCCCTGGCCGCCGCCTACCCCAGCGAGGCCGTAGGCGCCGCCGACCCCCCGGGCGACATCGCCCGGTACGAGGCGGACCGGCTCGTCACCCAGTCCGTGACCACCGGGCACCCGGTCCTCGTGGCCCACGTCCACGCCCGCGACATCTCCCGGATCGCCCGCGACGACGACGCCGCCGCCATGCTGGCCCGCGCCGGCCTGAGCTCCTACCTCGCCGTGCCGCTCATCGCCCGCGGGGAGGTGCTCGGCGCCCTCGACCTCAAACGCACCCGCAATCCGCTGCCCTTCGACGACGACGACATCGTCCTGGCGGGCGAACTCGCCGCGCGGGCCGCCGTGTGCATCGACAACGCCCGCTGGTACCGCAACGCCCACCACACCGCGCTCGCCCTCCAGCGCCACCTCCTCCCGCACCACCCGCCGAACACCGCGGGCCTGGAGGTCGCCTACCGGTACCAGCCCGCCGCGGCCACCAGCGAGATCGGCGGCGACTGGTTCGACGCCATCCCCCAGGTCGGGGGCAGCACCGCGCTGGTCGTCGGCGACGTGATGGGCAGCGGCATCAACGCCGCCGCCAGCATGGGGCAGCTGCGCACCGCCACCCGCACCCTCGCCGAGCTGGGCCTGGACCCGACCCAGGTGCTGCGGCAGCTGGACCGGACCACCGCCGCCCTGGAGGAGACCATCGCCACCTGCGTCTACGCCGTCTACGACCCCCACCGGGCCCAGTGCCGGATCGCCGTCGCCGGGCACCTTCCGCCGGTCTTCGTCCGGCCGGGCCTGCCCCCCCGGCTGCTCGAACTGCCCACCGGCGCGCCCCTCGGCGTGGGGGGCATCCCCTTCGAGGCCACGACCGTCAGCATGCGCCCCCAGGACCGGCTGGTCCTCTACACCGACGGGCTGGTCGAGACCCGCGACCAGCCCATCGACGAGCGCCTCGACCTCCTCCTGGGCCTCCTCGCCGACACCGACCGCCCGCTGGAGGAGACCTGCGACCGCCTCCTGGACTCGCTGCGCCGGCCGGGCGACCACGACGATGTCGCCCTGGTGATCGCCCGCGCCACGCCCTGGCCGTCCGCCCAGCACTGAGGACCCGGCAGAACCCCGGCGCTACCGCCCCGCCGGTCCGTCCGCCGGTCCGTCCGTCGGCCGCGGGAGGTCGAGGGTGTACCCGAGGCCGGGGCGGCCGTCCAGCCGGATCTCGGCCCCCGGCAGGAATCCCGTACGGGCCAGGACGGCGCGCGAGGCGGCGTTGTCGAGCGTGGTGACCGCCCGCAGCCGCGTCAGGCCGTAGTCGGACGCCGCCCGGCGGCAGGCCTCGCGCACGGCGGCCGTCGCCAGCCCCTGTCCGGCGGCCCGCTCCGCGATCCGGTACCCGAGCTCGGCGGCGCCGTCCGCCACGTCGACGAGGTTGACCCGCCCGACGACCTCGCCGCTCTCGCCCACCAGCACGTGGAAGAAGTGCAGCCCCGCGGCCTGTTCGGCCAGGAGGTCCCGGTGCCGCACGTCGAAGTGGGCGAAGTAGTGGTCGCCCCGGTCCGGAACCGCCGTGGCGAAGTAGGAACGGTTGTCCCGCTCGAACTCCAGGAGTGCGGGGGCGTGGTCGGGGCGCAGGAGTTCGAGTCGCGGCATGCCCCCATGCTAGTGCCGGGACCGCGCGGTACGGCCGAACGGGTCACCGTTCGGGGCCGGGCTCCGGCCCGTCCCCGGTACGTCGGCGGATCCCGATCCGGACGGCGCCGAAGAGGACCTTGGCGACGACTCCCACCACGATCAGGTCGGCGACCATCTGGAGCGTGGTCAGCGCGCGGCCGGTCTGCGTGGTCGGCACGATGTCCCCGAATCCCACGGTCGCGAACACCGTGACCGTGAAGTACAGCGCGTCGGTCCGGTTCAGGGGCTCCGAGAACGACTGCGGGGCCTGCGCGGCCAGCAGGAAGTACGACGCCGAGAAGAGCACGAGGAAGAGCGGTACGGCGGTGGCCAGGGCCTCGACCGCCCGCAATCGCGGATACTGCGCACGGCTGATGGCCGCGGCCTGCCAGGCGACCAGCCCTCCGAAGACCGCCAGGCCGACCACGAGCAGCAGCACCGTGACCGGGTCGAAACCGCGGTCCAGCGGCGCCAGGTAGTACAGCGTGGTGAGCAGGGCCGCCGACGCGGCCGAACGCACCAGGTGTCCCGCCGTCGCACGACGGCGCCGCCGGGCCGTCGGGACGGCCCGGGCCGCACCTGCGGGTCCGTCGCGGTCCATGGACCCAGGAGACGCGGGCGGAGCGGATCGCGCGACCGGAGCGGTCGCGCTGCCCCGCCTGCGCCCGCCGGCCGCCGCGGGCTACCGGGGGCTACCGGGGGCGCGGGGACGTCCAGATCAGCGGATACGTGTCGCCGCCCGTGCGCTCGACCCACCCCAGCCGGTCGCGCAGGGCGGGACGCCGGTCCTCGGGCGCCCGATCCGCCAGCACGCGCAGCAGATCGCGCATCCTGCCCAGCGCCATCGGCGACCCGGCGGCGGCCGGGAGCAGGTCGTCGACGCACGTGCGGACGTATCGCTCCCAGTCCGGTACCGGCACCACCACGTGCCACCGGCCCCCGGCATCGGAGAACCGGCCGATGTCCAGGTCCCGGCCGGCGAGCCGGGTCAGCAGGTCCTCCACGCGGTCCAGGGCCTCCACGGCCGTCGCCGGGTCGTTGACGGCAGTCGACAGGGCGCGCAGCGCGATGTCGACGAGCAGCCTGAACGCCAGTTCGGGATCCTGGTCGAAGGTGCGCTCCACCCCGGTCGTCAGGGCGCCCCGCAGCTCCGCCTCGGGCAGTTCGCCGCCCGTCACCACGGCGAGTTCGGCGCCCCAGGTGAGGGTGGCCCCCGGGGCCACCCGGAAGACGATCCCGCAGCCGTGCGCCCGCGCCGCGGCGACGAGCGCGGGCACGTCGATCTGCTGGAGCACCGAGGCCGGCCCCGACCAGCTGACGGAGGCGGCGCCGGGCGGCACGACGGGGACCCCGGCCCCCGCACCCCCCTCGTACCGTGCCGCGTCCCGAGCCTCGCGCGCGGCGTCGTACGGAGCCGTGTACGGGGCGACGTACAGGGTGTCGAACAGGCGGTGCGCCCGGGCGCCGATCGCGGTCAGCGAGTGGCCGAGCTGGATCGAGGTGAACGCCCTGGCCTGGAGCGTGCGCATGAGGGCCAGTGCCACCAGGGTGAGCACCATGGCGGCGCACGGGACGAAGACCGAAACGCTCCTGTCGGCGCCGATGGCCATCGCGGCGGTGATGGTGAAGACGAAGATGCCGACGGTGAAGGCGAACGCGCGCCAGACGATCGGCTCCTCCCTGAAGAGGCCGAGGCGGGGGGTGAAGGTGCTCGCGGAGAACTGCACGACCAGGAACAGCATCGAGTAGATGATGCTCACGAGGCTGATGACGCCGAATCCGACGGTGAACAGGAGGCTCACCACCCGCTCCGCGTCCACCCGGGGGCCCACCGGGAAGCGGGGCGCCAGCAGCCCCAGCACCAGCCCGACCGCCGCGCAGAAGAGCTGGGCCATGTCCCTGCGCACCTCGCGCGTCGGCCGGCGCCGCGATGCGGCGCGCGGCCGTCGTACGCCTGGCGGGGGGCCGCCGCGGCCCTCGGTCGAGCCGGACATCCAGCCTCCTCCACGGTCACGCTGACGGGCCCCCGCTGGGATGGAACCACGGCGGCCACGCGGAAGCGGTGAAATGCCGTCCGGCGCGTCACCGGCGGAGCGCCGCGCGTCGGACGATGCCCGGTCCACCCTCGCCCGGGCGGACGCCGCCCGCGGCCGGAGCAGTGCGGCGTGACCCCTGTCACCTTCCGTGACGTATGAGACATGGCTCGCGGGGAACGGGGCAAGCGCGCTCCTTGCTAGTTCACCGCGGGTCGGCCGCGGTGACGGAAGCGGAGGTACAGCGCGTCGTGTCCCAGCAGAAGCCGGAGCAGAGCCGGGAGCAGAACCCGGAGCAGGCCCCCGACCAGATCCCCGAACAGGTTCCCGAGCAGAAGACGATCCACATCGCCGGAAAGTGGCGGTCCGCGGTCTCCGGGGCGACCAGGGAGGTGCTGGACCCCGTGGACGCCACCGTCCTCGCCGTGGTCGCCGAAGGCGGCACCGCGGACACCGACGCGGCGGTCAGCGCAGCCCGCGCCGCCTTCGACGGCGGAGAGTGGCCGCAGACCCCGGTCGCCGAACGGGCCGCGCTGCTGCGCCGCACCGCGGACCTGCTCCAGCGCGACCGCGAGCGCATCGGGCTGCTGGAGAGCCGGGACGCCGGCAAGACCCTCGAAGAGGGCCGGGTCGACGTGGACTGCGTCAGCGCCGCCTTCCGCTACTTCGCGGACCTCGTCACCGGCGAGAGCGCGGGACGCGTGATCGACGCCGGTTCCCCCGACATCCACAGCGTCGTCGTCCACGAGCCCGTCGGCGTGTGCGCCCTGATCACCCCGTGGAACTACCCGCTGCTCCAGGCCAGCTGGAAGATCGCACCGGCCCTCGCCGCGGGCAACACCTTCGTCGTCAAGCCGAGCGAGATCACCCCGCTGACCACCGCGGCCCTCATCGAGCTGCTGGTGGAAGCCGGACTCCCGGCCGGCGTGGCGAACCTGGTCACCGGCGCCGGAGACCCGGTCGGGGCCCGCCTCTCGGCCCACCCCGACGTCGACCTCGTCTCCTTCACCGGCGGCCTCACCAGTGGTACGAAGGTGATGCGCGCCGCCGCGGACTCCGTCAAGAAGGTCGCCCTGGAGCTCGGCGGGAAGAACCCGAACGTCGTCTTCGCCGACGCCTGCGCCACCGAAGAGGGCTTCGACACCGCCGTCGACCAGGCCCTCAACGCCGCCTTCATGCACAGCGGCCAAGTCTGCTCGGCCGGCTCCCGGCTGATCGTCGAGGAGCCGGTGCGCGAGCGCTTCGTCGCCGAACTCGCCCGGCGCGCCGACCTGATCCGCCTCGGCCGCGGCACCGACCCGGGCGTCGAATGCGGCCCGCTGGTCTCCGCCGCGCAGCTCGCGCGGACCGAGGAGTACGTGGCCTGCGCCCTCTCCGAGGGCGCGGTGCTCCGGGCCGGCGGCGAACGGCCCGCGGGACCCGGCTACTTCTACCGCCCGACCGTCCTCGACCGCTGCCACCGCGGGATGCGCGTCGTACGGGAGGAGGTCTTCGGACCGGTGTTGACCGTCGAGACCTTCCACACCGAGGCCGAAGCCGTCGCGCTGGCCAACGACACCGAGTACGGGCTGGCCGGCGCCGTGTGGACCGCGGACCAGGGGCGGGCCCGCCGGGTCGCCGGCCGGCTGCGCCACGGCACCGTGTGGATCAACGACTTCCACCCGTACCTGCCGCAGGCCGAGTGGGGCGGCTTCGGGAAGTCCGGCACCGGCCGCGAACTCGGCCCGGCGGGCCTGGCCGAGTACCGCGAGACCAAGCACGTGTACCAGAACCTCGCCCCGCGCCCCGTGCGCTGGTTCGCGGGCTGAAGGGAGACCAGCACAGTGACCACGAAACCCCCCACCCCCACGACCGCCGGCACCGTACGAGACGGGGGCGAGCCGCGGGAGTACGACTACGTCGTCGTCGGCGGCGGCACCGCGGGCTCGGTGATCGCCTCCCGCCTCACCGAGGACCCGGACGTCACCGTCGCCGTCATCGAGGGCGGCCCCAGCGACGTCGACCGCCCCGACGTGCTCACCCTGCGCCGCTGGATGGGCCTGCTCGGCGGCGAACTGGACTACGACTACCCCACCACCGAGCAGCCGCGCGGCAATTCCCACATCCGGCACAGCCGCGCCCGCGTGCTCGGCGGCTGCTCCTCGCACAACACGCTCATCGCCTTCAAGCCGCTGCCCTCCGACTGGGACGAGTGGTCGGAAGCGGGCGCCGAGGGCTGGCACGCCGCCGCCATGGACCCGTACTACGACCGGCTCCTCAACAACATCGTCCCCGTCGGCGAGGACGACCGGAACGCCATCGCCCGCGACTTCGTGGACGCGGCCCGGAGCGCACTGGGCGTGCCCCGCGTCGAGGGCTTCAACCGCAAGCCGTTCCACGAGGGCGTCGGATTCTTCGACCTCGCCTACCACCCGGAGACCAACAAGCGCTCCTCCGCCTCGGTGGCCTACCTCCACCCCGTCATGGACGACCGGCCGGGCCTCCACCTCCTGTTGGAGACCTGGGCGTACCGCCTGGAACTGGACGGCACCCGGGCGCGCGGCGTGCACGTACGGACCAAGGACGGCGCCGAGTCCCTGATCAGCGCACGCCGGGAGGTCGTCGTCTGCGCGGGCGCGGTCGACACCCCACGCCTGCTGCTGCACTCCGGCATCGGCCCCCGCGGGGCCCTGGAGGCCCTCGGCATCCCCGTCATCCACGACCTGCCGGGCGTGGGGGAGAACCTCCTCGACCACCCCGAGTCCGTGATCGTCTGGGAGACCGACGGCCCGATCCCGGAGAACTCCGCGATGGACAGCGACGCCGGACTCTTCGTCCGCCGCGACCCCGACGCGCCGGGCCCCGACCTGATGTTCCACTTCTACCAGATCCCCTTCACCGACAACCCGGAGCGCCTCGGCTACGAACGCCCGCCGCACGGCGTGTCGCTGACGCCGAACATCCCCAAGCCCCGCAGCCGCGGACGCCTCTACCTCACCAGCCCGGACCCCGAGGTCAAACCGGCCCTCGACTTCCGCTACTTCACGGACGAGGACGACTACGACGGCCGCACCCTGGTGGACGGCATCAAACTGGCCCGCCGGATCGCGGCGGCCGAGCCCCTGGCGGGCTGGCTCAAGCGCGAGGTCTGTCCCGGCCCGGACGTCACCAGCGACGAGGCGCTGAGCGCCTACGCCCGCTCGGTCGCCCACACCGTCTACCACCCGGCGGGCACCTGCAAGATGGGCGCCCTCGACGACGACAGCGCCGTCGTGGGCCCGGACCTCAAGGTCCGCGGACTGGACGGCATCCGCATCGCGGACGCCTCCGTCTTCCCGACGATGCCCGCGGTCAACCCGATGATCGGAGTGCTCATGGTGGGCGAGAAGGCCGCGGAGCTGCTGGAAGGCAGGACCCGATGACCCTGACCACCCCGGCTCCGGCCGGACCCGCGACCACCGGCACCCCCGTCTTCTCCGTGGCGGGCCTGTGGAAGGTCTTCGGCCCCAAGGCCGCGGCCGCCAAGGTCCCCGGCTCCGCCGACACCGACCTGCCGGCCGCCGAACTGCGCGAGCGGACCGGCTGCACCGCGGCCGTCCGCGACGTCGGATTCGACGTCCGCAAGGGCGAGGTCTTCGTCGTGATGGGCCTGTCCGGCTCCGGCAAGTCCACCCTGGTGCGCTGCCTGACCCGGCTGATCGAACCCACCGCCGGGACGCTCTCCATCGACGGCGAGGACGTCCTCGCGATGGACCGGGCCCGGCTCCGGGAACTGCGCCGCCACCGCGCCGCCATGGTGTTCCAGCACTTCGGCCTGCTGCCGCACCGCAGCGTCCTCGACAACGTCGCCTACGGCCTGGAGATCCAGGGCATGGGCCGCGCCGAACGCCGCGCCAAGGCGGCCGAGATGGTCGCCAAGGTCGGCCTCGACGGGCTGGAGGACCGCCGTCCCGGACAGCTCTCCGGCGGACAGCAGCAGCGCGTCGGCCTCGCCCGCGCCCTCGCTGCCGACCCCGAAGTCCTCTTGTTCGACGAGCCGTTCAGCGCGCTGGACCCGCTGATCCGCCGCGAGATGCAGGACGAGGTCGCGCGCCTGCACCACGACGAGGGCCGCACCATGGTCTTCATCACCCACGACCTGGCCGAGGCGCTGCGGCTGGGCGACCGGATCGCGCTGATGCGCGACGGCCGGATCGTGCAGCTCGGCACCCCGGAGGAGATCGTCGGGTCGCCCGCCGACGACTACGTACGGGACTTCGTCCGCGACGTGCCGCGCGAGCAGGTCCTCACCGTACGCAGCGCCATGCGTCCGGCCGCGGCCGGCGAGGCCGAGCAGGGCCCGGCGCTCGCCCCGGCCACGACCGTGGTCGAGGCCATCGAAGCGGTCGCCCGCAGCGGCGGTCCCGTACGGGTCGTCGACCGGGGCCGGTGCCTCGGCATCGTCGACGACGCGGCCCTCCTCGCTGTCGTGGCCGGCATACCGTCCCCGACAGCACGGGGGGTGGCCGCGTGACGCGCCGACCCCCTCGCCCCGCCCCCGTCCCCGACACGGGCAGGTGGTGCGGATGACCGCGTTCCCTTCCTCCGTACGCGACCCCCGCGACCCGGGTGGCCGGCGGCGCTCCGCCGGACCGGACGGTTCCGGCTCCCGCGGCCGGGACGGCGACCGGGCGGACGAGCGCGGCCGGACCGCCGACGACGCCGCCCGGGACACCCGGTCGGCGGCCTCCGACGCTTCGGGCACTCACGGCACCTCCGACAGCTGCGCCGCCGCCGGTGACACCCTGGCGGACTCCGCCGGGCGGACCGCCCGCCACACGCCCCGCTCCGCGTCAGGTGACGCGTCCGGCCAGGCGCCCGGCCGCACGTCCGGTGACGCGCCCCGCCACACGCCTGGCCGCGCGTCCGGCGACGCGTCCGGTGACGCGCCCCGCCAGACGTCCGGCGCCGCGTCCGGTGACGACCCCCGCCACACGCCTGGCCGTACGTCCGACGCCGCGTCCGGCGGCCGTTCCAAGACCGGCCGCCTCCCCGCACTCCTGCACTCCCGCGCCGCCGGCAAGCTCCTGCCGCTCGCCCTCTTCGCGGTGCTGCTCCTCCCGCTCGCCCTCGCCTTCCCCGGCGCCGGCAGCTGGCCCGCCGCCCTGGCCGTCGACCTGTCCGGCCCGCTCGGCAGGGCCGGCGACTGGATCATCGACCACCGGGACAGCCACCCGCTCTTCCTCTACTTCTTCGGGCACGTCAGCAACGCCGTCGTGGTGGCCGTGCGCGCCGTCTACACCGTCCTGCTCGCCGCCGGCTGGCTGGGCGTCACCTCCCTGGCCGCCCTGGTGGCCTGGCGCCTCGCGGGCGCGCGGCTCGCGCTGACCTGCGTCGCCGCGTTCGCCGCCTGCGGACTGCTCGGCATGTGGATCCCCACCATGCAGACCCTGGCGCTGATGGCCGTGGCCGTCACCGTTTCCGTCGTCGTGGGCACCCTGCTCGGCCTCGCCGCCGGCCTCTCCCCGCGCACCGACCGCGCCCTGCGCCCGGTGCTCGACACCATGCAGGTCCTGCCCGCCTTCGCGTACCTGCTCCCGATGGTGCTGGTCTTCGGCATCGGGGTGCCCGCCGCAGTCCTGGCCACCGTGGTCTACGCGGCCCCGCCGATGGCCCGCCTCACCGCGCTCGGCCTGCGCCAGGCCGACGCGGGAGTCATGGAGGCCGCCGCCTCGCTGGGCGCGACCGGACGCCAGCGCATGCTCACCGCGCGGCTCCCGCTCGCCCGCCGCAAGCTGTTGCTCGGCGTCAACCAGACCATCATGACCGCGCTGTCCATGGCCGTGATCGCGTCCGTGATCGGCGCGGGCGGCCTCGGCGACCGTGTCTACCAGGCACTCGCCTCCGTGGACGTCGGTGCCGCCCTCGCCGCCGGCATCCCCATCGTGCTGCTCGCCGTGGTCCTCGACCGAACCGCCGACGCGGCCGGCACCCGGCTCGGCACCGACCCGGACCCGGTCCGGGCGCGGCACCTGCTGCGCAGGGTGTTCGCCGGGTGGTACGGCCGCCTGCTCACCGTCCTCGCCGCGGTCGCCGCCGCGGTCGCCGGGCGGATCGCCGGGACCACGCTGTGGCCCGAGTCCTGGACCGTGCCCATCGCCGAACCCGTGAACCGGGCCGTCGCCTGGATGACCGCCCACCTGTACTCCGGGGTGCCCGTCGTCGGCGGCACCGCGGACTGGTCGGCCCGCTTCACCGGCTGGGTCCTCGACCCCCTGCGCAGCGGGCTCCAGGCATCGCCCTGGTGGCTCCTGCTGCTGCTGGCCGGTGCCCTCGCCGTGTACGTCGGCACCTGGCGCACCGCGCTCACCGCGGTCCTGGCCCTCGCCGCCATCGGGGTCCTCGGCGTCTGGGACTCCTCCCTCGACACGCTCTCGCAGGTCCTGGCCGCCGTCGCCGTGACCCTCGTCCTCGGCTTCGCGACGGCCGTCGGCGCCGCCCGCAGCGCTCGCGCGCAGCGGCTGCTGCGCCCGGTGCTGGACGTGTGCCAGACCATGCCGCAGTTCGTCTACCTCATCCCCGTCGTCGCCCTGTTCGGCGTCGGCCGTGCCCCGGCCGCGGCCGCCGCCGTCGTGTACGCGCTCCCGGCCGTCATCCGCATCACCACCCAGGGCCTCAGTGAGGTGAACCCGGCTGCCATGGAGGCCGCCCGGTCCCTCGGAGCGACCCGCTCGCAACAGCTGTGGCAGGTCCAACTGCCGCTTGCCCGGCCCGCGTTGCTGCTCGCCGTGAACCAGGCCGTGGTGCTGGTCCTCGCCGTCGTCATCATCGGCGGCCTCGTCGGCGGCGGCGCACTGGGCTACGACGTCGTCCTCGGCCTCGCCCAGGGCGACCTGGCCACCGGCCTGGTCGCCGGCGCCGCGATCGTCTGCCTCGGCCTGCTGCTCGACCGCGTCACCCAGCCCGCGAAGGAGGCCTGACATGCCCGCCCGACAGCACGGACGACCCCTGCGCCGCGCTCTCGCCGCCGCGCTCGCCGCCACGACCGGCCTCGCCGTGCTCAGCGGCTGCGGCGCGGCGGACATGACCCGCCAGTCCTCCCCGTACGCCGCCGCCCAGGGCGCCAAGACCGTCACGCTCTCCGTGCAGTCCTGGGTCGGGGCGCAGGCGAACACCGCCGTCGCCGCGTACCTGCTGGAACACGAGCTGGGCTACCGCGTCGACACCGTCCAGGTGGACGAGGTGCCGGCCTGGGACGCCCTCAGCCAGGGCCGCGTCGACGCCATCCTGGAGGACTGGGGCCATCCCGAGCAGGAGAAGCGGTACGTCGAGGGGAAGAAGACGATCACTCCGGGCGGCGACCTCGGGGTGACCGGCCACATCGGCTGGTTCGTGCCGACGTACTTCGCCGAGGAGCACCCCGACGTCACGGACTGGAAGAACCTCGACGCGTACGCGGACCGGCTCCGCACCGGGGAGAGCCGGGGCAAGGGCCAGCTGCTGGACGGATCGCCGTCGTACGTCACGAACGACAAGGCGCTGGTGAAGAACCTGGACCTCGACTTCGAGGTCGTCTTCGCCGGATCCGAGGCCGCGCAGATCACCCAGATCAAGCAGTTCGCCAAGGAGCACAAGCCCTTCCTGACGTACTGGTACAAGCCGCAGTGGCTCTTCGAACGGGTCCCGATGACCGAGGTGAAGCTGCCCGAGTACAAGGAGGGGTGCGATGCCGACCCGGACGCGGTCGCCTGCGCCTATCCGCACACGCCGTTGCAGAAGTACCTGAACACCCGGTTCGCGGAGTCGGGAGGCAGGGCCGCCGCGTTCCTGAAGAACTTCCGATGGAGCGTGGAGGAGCAGAACGAGGTGTCTCTGATGATCGCCGAGGAGAAGCTGCCGCCCGAGCAGGCGGCGAAGAAGTGGGTGGAGCGCAACCGCGAGGTGTGGGAGCCCTGGCTGCGCTGACCTGTTGACCCCTCCCACGTGCCTACGGGCCGAGGCCGGGGGGGCCCGCGGGGGGGGGGGGGGGGGGGCCGCGGGGGGGGGGGGGGGGGGGCCGGCGGCCCAAAAAAACAGGGTT